>JAGQIY010000422.1 GCA_020430865.1 Myxococcales bacterium | reverse complement strand
CGCAGCTGAGGGTCAACGCCGGGGACCGGCTACGCATCGAGACGCCGGGAGGAGGCGCCTACGGCCTGGATCCCGCATCCACAGCGCCCGCGTCCCCGCCCTCTCCGGCGGACGACCCTGGCGCTGGCGCCTGAGCCGCGTTGAACTGGCTCTTCACCGCGAGCGCCAACGCGCAGCTGTTGGATTGACGTTCCTGGGCCGCGAGGGTGCGAGGATCGGTCGCCCGGCCACCGCCGACCGGCAGCAAGCGCCCGCTCGCTTCCACACGGTAAGCGAAGACTCGCTGCTTGGTCTCGAGATCCCAGATCCCGACCCGCGCCTGGTGCCGAGCACGCCGAATGCGCTCCTCCTCCGTCTCGTCTGGCTCGCTCGGACCAGCATCGAAGGCTGGCGGAGGCAGGCCATCGACGGGATCCTCGTCGAGTACGATGGTCAGGTAGCGAGCGCGCTCGAGGACCTCGGCCGCGATGGGCACGTCCTCCTTCGTGGTGCGATCGAGGTCACGGTTGTAGACCCGAAGCGCGAGCTCCGAACCAGCCTGGTTCACCTCGTCGCTCCACTCGTTGGACAGCACGCGCAGCGCCCGAAACGCCAGGCGCAGGTTGTATGGCTGCGCCGGGCGCGTGCACACGTCCCACTCGTTGCACAACAGGCCGCTGTCACAGTCCGCCTGCGCCTTGCAGGGCGGGCCCTTGCGGGGGTCGACGCCGTCCTTCTGACGAAAGAAGCAAGACGTGAAGCCATCTCGCAGCGACCTCGCCGCGGCGCTGCGCAGGCTCTTTCCATCCTTCGCATTTTCCATGCGCAAACGCAGATAGACCGCGGGCTCCCGCTGCACCTTGCTCAGGTCGGCGCCGTCGGCGACGTCGTTGCCCATCCAAGGTTGCTTGGCGAGCTCCAAGGCCCAACCCTCGACGTCGTCTCTGAACGGGATGAGCTTGGTGCCTAGCGTCTGAGCCATTGCCCGCTGGCGAGCCAGAGTGCGGCTCTTGGCGCTGGAGAGCTTGCTCTCACTGACCCACCAATAGATACCCGCGAAGGCGGCGAAGATGACCAGCGTCCAGAGCCAGAACTGGGGCGGCGTCGCCGGCATGCGAGCGCGCCCCGTCGCCATCTGGCGCTTACGCACCGCTCGCGCTTCGTTCAGGGTTGGAAGGCCTCGGTCTCGGGGTTCCTTTGCCACGCTTCTCCCGGGGTCTCGCAGCTCTCTCGCCGTTGGTCAATCGCCACGCGACCAAAGCGCCTTGCGTTGGCCAGACCGCACGCTCTGACGCAAGTTCCAGGACGCACAACGCAAAACGCCCGCCGATGGGCGGGCGCTTTCTCCGGAACGCGGCGGGGCCTACTCGCCGCCGCCCTCTTTGCCCAGACGCCCCACCATGAAGCTGATGTTGGGGTAACCCGCGTAGGCCGCGGTCTGGAACACGCTCTTGACCACCAAGGCCGGCACCTTGCGATCCACCTGGAGCACCGCCACACCCGGGAACTCCTGGCCAGGGTTGAGCTGCTTCCAAAGGTCACGCTTCGCCTTGAGGATCTGGAAGAGCTCGTCGATGCGCTGGAGACGATTCGCCTCCTCGATGGCCCGGGTGTTCCCGGCGGCGTTGCCGTCCACCAGGATCTGCGTACCCGTGATCGCCACCATGGGCGCGTCGATCATCTCCTGAACGTTCTCCGCCTTCGGGAGCTTGACGTTCTTGTCGAGGGGAAGCTCACCGGTGGCAGAGAAGCTCGCCAGCAAGAAGAGCACGATGCAGAGCAAGAAGTCGATGAACGGGATCAGGGGGATCTCGGTGTTGAGCGCGCGCCCACCCCCGCCGACGACCTTCTTGCGAACGAAGCCCAGACTGATGTGGTGGAGGAGACGACGCCCCGGCACCTGGATGGGCTGATGAAACCTTGAGAGCGGCTTTTCAGACATGTTGCCTCAGTTCACCGAGAAGGTGACGTTGAACGCCGGGACCTTCTCCGTCTTGCCACCAGCGTTCCAGTCGCGCTGGGGAGTGTAGATGGCGTCGATGACTGCGATGACGTCGGCGAAGGGCGTGCTGTTGTCGGTAGCCAACACAGCCTGGTCGCGCTTCGGGTCGGTCGCGTTGCGGTGGGAGCCGTTGGCTTCCCACTCCTTCTTGATCTTCTCGGCGAGGTCTGGGTAGCGGTACTCGCCCGCCTCACCCACGTTGACCTTCTTGCGCTCGACGTCGATCGTGTTGACCACGGTCGAGCCCTCTTTCCAGATCAACGTGAACTTGCGCTCGCCGCGCATTTCCACGTGGAGAATCTTGGGCTTCTCCGGCTTCTCGAGCGGCTCGTCCTTGGGAGGACCGGGCACGCGCGCATCGGCGTTGATACGGGCCATCTGGCTCCACACCGCGGTGACGAGCAGGAACATCACCAAGCAGAGCAAGAAGTCGATAAACGGAATCAGGGGGATTTCTTGGTTGACGGGGCGTTTGCCACCGTGACCCCCTACGTCGATACCAGCCATCTGTCCTATTCCTCGGAACCAGGAGCCCCCCAGGGGGAGACTCGACAAACTTGAAGCTCGAGCGCCTCAGAACCGTGCCGTCACGCCGCCCAGGCGTGGGCACGCGGGTTGAGCGCTCAGGCGCCCAACCCGCAGGGTGTCATCACTCCGCAGCGCCTTCGACGCCCTGGAGGTTGACCTTCTGACGGTTGGCAACCACCAGGTTGAGCACGCTGACGGAAGCCTCGTTGATGTCGTCTTCCATGCCCTGGGTCTTGCCGTTCAAGAACGCGAAGCCCATGAGCGCGACGATCGCGGAGATCAGACCGAAGGCGGTGCAGTTCATCGCTTCGGAGATACCTTCCGCGAGGATACGTGCCTTCTGGCTGGGGTCGATGCTCTCGCCACCGACGGCGCCGAACGCCTTGATCAGACCGACGATGGTCCCGAACAGACCGCACAGCATCGCGAGGTTCGCGAACAGCGCGAGATACCCCGTGCGCTTGTTGATCTTGGGCATCTCCTTGAGAGCCGCCTCATCCATCGCCGCCTGAACTTCCTCGTCGGGGCGGTTCACCTTGACGAGACCGGACTGGACGATGCGTGCGAGGGGCGCGTTCGCGGCCGAGCACATCTTCACGGCCTTGGCGACATCGCCGGCCAGGATGCACT
>JAGQIY010000421.1 GCA_020430865.1 Myxococcales bacterium | reverse complement strand
TGCCTGCGGTTCCGCCATTGCCCGCGGTTCCGCCGGTGCCTGCGGTTCCGCCGCTAGCGCCAGTTCCGCCGTTGCCCGCGGTTCCGCCGTTGCCTGCGCTGCCGCCGTTGCCCGCGCTGCCGCCGCTGCCGGCCGCGGAGCCACCAGCCCCTTCGGGGATCTCGCTGCGATCTACATCGGTGAGCAAGGTGCAGTTGGTCACGAATAGCCCAGCGGCCACCAGGGCCAGGACGCTCGAGGCGCCCAGGGAGCCAACGCTACGACGACGGGAATTGTTTAAGGAGTGCTTGGACATACATGAACCTCGTAGGGCTGCGGCATCATCCCCAGGCCACCCCGAGATCGCAAGGGTTTGTGCTGGATCCGAGTCGTCGAAGCGCCCACTCCGGGCTCGGAAGCGTGGGTTTCGTGGGGCTCGTCACTGCTGCGAGACTGCTGTGTGACGGTCCAGAAAGCTGAACGCCGCCCGCCACTTCGCCCGCGCCTCTCTGCGCCAGAGCAAGGCGTTGAAGCCATGGATCTCTCCTGGATGGATGGACAGCTCGCAGCGAGCGCCCCGCTGGCGCAGCGCTTCGCACAGGGCCTTGCTGTCTCCGAGCAGGGGGTCCCGAGTGCCGCAAGCCAAGAAGAATGGAGGCAGCGGCCGTGCGCCGGTCGGCTTCGGGGCCTGGAAGCAGCGCAGTGGTGACGCCAGGGGCGCGGACGCTGCCCGCTCTTCCAGCGGACGTCCGACGTACGAGGTCCCCGCCTGGCGGATCGCGGCCCGCAACCACCAGGGCATGCCGGCGCGCTCGAAGCGAGCCATGTCTTGCATATCGAACAGCCCGTAGATTGGCAGTACCGCGCGGATCTGCAGGTCGAGGTCGAAGAGTCGCCGCGCGTAGCTCTCGGGTCGGGGGTGAGTCGCGCAGTAGGTCAACGCAGCCACCAGGTTGGCGCCCGCACTCTCCCCGGCCAGACACAGGCGTGTCGCGTCGGCGTCGAAATCGGACGCGTGAGCCGCGACCCAGTCCAGGGCGGCGCTAGCGTCCTCCAGGGGCGCGGGGAAGCGATGCGCCGGACCCATCCGGTAGTTGATGTTGAACACGGAGAAGCCCGCCGACGCGAAGGCGAGCGCCATGATGCGGTGTGTGTCCTTGCTCAAGACCGCGAACCCGCCTCCGTGGACGTAGAGCAACGCGGGGGCGGCCCTCCGACCCAACGGACGATAGACGTCGAGCAAGTGGGCTCGGCGCGTCGTGGCCGCGTAGCGAACGTCCCGCGTGACCTCGACGCCGTAGCGCGCCGGGTGCGCCAACGGCAATCGATAGCCGATTGCCGCAGCGGAATGCACGGCGCGGTCCCAGGTGCGGATCAACGCGCGCTCTAGCACTCCACCAGTATGCTACGAGCGGGCGAAGCCGCGCCACCGTTCAGTTGCGGTCAGGCAGCCTGGCCAGCGACAACGCGAAGGCGCCGTCGTCTGGCGTGAACCACTCCACCAACTCCAGACCTGCCGCGCCGAGCAGCTCCGCGACAGCTTCCTCCGAGAACTTGCGGCTGATCTCCGTGCGCATGCGTTCTCCTTGGCGGAACTCCACGTCCAGCCCCAGCGCCTCCACGCGCACGCTCTGATCGCGCCTGCTCTCGAGGTGCATCTCGATGCGGCGCGCGTCCTCATCGTAGAAGGCCACGTGCTTGAACGACTCCTCCTCGAAGTGGGCCTGGAGCTCTCGGTTCATGACCCGCAAGACGTTCAGGTTGAACGCTGCAGTGACGCCGGCGGCGTCGTTGTAAGCGCGATCCAGTGTCGCCTTGTCCTTGACCAGATCCGTGCCGAGCACCAGCGCGTCGCCCGGCCCCATGCTCGAGGCGACGCGCTTGAGGAAGGCCATGGCGTCGCGTTGCTCGAAGTTCCCGATGGTGCCGCCCAGGAAGGCGATCAGTCGCCGTTCTCCTCGCGGAATCAAATGCAGGTGGTGGTCGTAGTCACCAACGACGCCGTGCACCCGCAGCCAGGGGTAGTCGGACAGCAGTGCGTCTGCGCTGCGTCGTAGCGCACTCTCACTCACGTCGAAGGGCACGTAGCGGGGATGAAGCCCCAGCGACGCCGCGCCGCTCAGCAGGACGTGGGTCTTGCGCGCCATGCCACTGCCAAGCTCTACCAGGTGGGTCGGGCGTACGTCGCGCAAGATGCCTTCCGCGACCCCTTCGAGCAGCGACTGCTCGGTTCGCGTCGGGTAGTACTCGGGAGTTCGGCAAATCGCGTCGAAGAGCTCGGAGCCCCGAGTGTCGTAGAAGTGCTTGGGGGGCAGCTGCTTGGGGTGTCGCGTGAGACCTTTCAGAGCGTCTTCGCGCAGCGTGCTGATCTGTCCCGGGCGGATGTGGACGTCGAC
>JAGQIY010000420.1 GCA_020430865.1 Myxococcales bacterium | reverse complement strand
CTGCGCTGGGCGCTGCTACGGCCATTGACGCACGTCCCCGGCGTCGGGCACCACAGCGGGATGCGATGATCACCGATACAGGCTCGACGTTCATGACGGAGCCGTTTGCGCGAAAGCCCCAGCACCAGAAGAGATGAACATGTGGCTCCACGGAAAAGCAGAACTGGATGTCTGGGAGTTCGAATCGGCTCATGTGACGACCCCGCGCACCCATGTCGTTCCCGGCCTGACCGCCGCCGGGAAACTGCGCAAGGGGATCAAGCAGCGGCACCGCGTTGACGTCGGGCCTGTGAAGATGATGGCGGCGCTCGCCCGGTCTGGTGCGACCCTGAGCCCGGACGCGACGGTGGGCTTCTGGCGAGCAGCAGGAGCTGCCGCGCGCTTCCAAGAAGCCTGCACGCGAAGCGGCCGCAACATGGTGGCTACGGCGGGTCTCATTGGGCACCTCAGAGACTCGACCCGGACGGCGCTCGCGGGGGATCTCGGCCAGGCGTTCACGTGGCTCTTGGCGGTGGAGCACTTCAAGAACACCGCGGTGGTCGATTTCGGGCGAGGCTGCTCCCTGTTGAGCCCGGCAGTACCTGGCCCAGGTCTCGGCGACAAACGGCCGGACTTCATGGCCTCGTCCGTACCTTGGACGAAGATCGCGCTCTTCGAGAGCAAGGGCACGATCCAGACAAGCCTCGACGAGGTTCAGTGGCGCGACGGCCTGGCCGGGGGCCTGGAACAGACGAGGTCCGGCGACACGTGGCTCACCGCGCACGGACAGGCAGGCGTGGTTTCGCAACAGCTCGCCGTGTCTTTTGCGCTCGTCGAACAACCCTGCAGCGCCGCCGCCTTCGCCGATCCAGAAGACCCCACTCCGGGTGAACTTCCTGCGTCCAGCCGGCTCGCGCTTGTCCGCACGCACTTCGGCGCCTGGGCTGCCGCTGGTGGAGGTGTCGCCCTCGCCGAGCGCCTCTGGCACCCCGAAGTCGCGGCATCGGTTCTCGAGGAGAGCATCGCGCCGCTGCCGACGGTCGTGCTCCGCAACCGCCCCATGCGGTTGCTCATGCCCGACGAGCCGCTGGGGGGCTCACCGGCGCTTTGGTTCCCTTTCTTCCCGTACCCCCTTTACGCGCCGACGCTGCACCTCGTTGACGAGGCAGTCTTGCGGGCGGTGGTAGCGGGCGAGCTCGACCTGATCGCCGAGTCCATCGATGCCTTCCGCCGCGCGTTCGAGGAACCCGGCGAGGAGGACGCCGAAGGCGCTCGAGAACGCGCGACGTTCGCGGACGGGACCGTATACACATCCGAGTTCGACCCCGAGCTGTCGTTCCGCGCGCAGTGACGGAGGAGGACCGGCGCGCTACTCGTCGAAGTCCTCGTCGTCGCCGCGCGACGAGGCGAGCACGCCCGCCCCGAGGCCGATGAGCCCGGTGAGCAGCATCGCGCCCGGCCCCGGGGCGCTCTGCAGGCGCTTGGCCAGCTCCTGGCGCTGGCTCTCCGCCTGGACCCACGCGTCGTAGTTGCGCGTGACCTGCAGGTTCGCCCGCTGGAGCGCGGACTGCAGCGACACCGCCTTGCGCTCGCTAACGGCCACCTGGGTCCGGAGGCGCTCGTTCTCGCCGAGCAGCGCGCGGCTGCGCTGGCCCTCGGACTTCAGCTGCCCCTCGAGTTGCTCGATCCGCGTCTCCAGCGAGGACTTCGTGGCGGTGAGCTCGTCGACCTGCTGCGCGAGCGCCTTGAGGCGGGCCGCCTGGTCGCGCCGCTCGAGGGTCCCGCGCTCTGCGTCCTGCTCGAGCTCGACGACGCGCTCGGCCGCGACGCGCCCTTCCTCACGCGCCGCTGCAAGCTGCTCCTCCAGCAGCGTCGCGCGCTCACGCTCTCCAGCGAGGTTCGCCTCACAGCTCTCCGCCGCCGACATCGCCTCGCGCAGGCGTTCCAGCAGCTGCTCGTAAGTCTCGCGCTCGACGGTCGCGCGTCCGGGGACCGCGACGTCCTGGTGCTCGGTCCCCGCGACCAGCTCCTCCAGGGAGATGTCGAAGAACCCGGCGATCTCTTCGAGCAGGAGGCGCTCTGCAGGCCGCTCGCCCTTGAGCACACGGGACAGGTGGGAGGCCGAGACTTTCAGGTACTCGGCCAGCATCGCCTGCGACTTGCCGTTCTCGTCGAGCAGCCGCCGG
>JAGQIY010000419.1 GCA_020430865.1 Myxococcales bacterium | reverse complement strand
GGCAGGGAGATCTCTCTCCACTACCTGGGGCCTGCTACCCGGCGCACCGACGCTTACCGGGACGGGACTCTCACCCGCTGGAGAAACGCAGCTAGCGAAACACCCAGTATCCTGCGAACAGGTTTCCAAGTCTTTCGCGTCACGGCGCACCATTGCACGCAGCCTAGCCTCCGAACTCGGCCTCGCCTATCCCCCACGGAGCCGCGTGCTGCGACTCGCTCGGAGTCAGCGATCCACGCGAAATCTGCAGCGATAGACCAGCGTCGTGGCCACCGCGCGACCATCCTTGTCCAGAGGCGCCGACCAGTGCGAGCCCTGGACAGTGCGCTGGCAAGCGCTGCCGAAGCCGGCGTAGCTCTCGGCCAGCACGCCAAGCACACGAGCCCGCCCGGTCGGCTCGATCGCGATGCGGACTCGCGCCTCGCCACTGATGCCCGCAGCGCGCGCAGCAGGCGGATAGAAGCGCGCGAGGGTCCCGTCCAGACCAGGCGCCCGGGGAGCGCGCTGCAGATCCTTGGCGGCAACGTAGCTCGGCGCCGGCGGGCCCTGGGGCACCTGGCGCGGCGGCGCCTTCCTGGCACGCTTGATTCCTCGCGGCAACACATCACCACGTCGTCCGCCGCTGCCGGGGACTCCCACGGCGACCCCCTCCCCATCCGGCGCTCCGAGATCGCTGGCGCTGAGCGTCCCGAGGTCGATCGGCCCTGCCGGCTTCGCATCGGCTTGCGCCTGGTCTGGTGACGCTGCAGCGGCCCCCGGCTGGGGTGGGCGATACGCCGTGGGCTGTGTCGGCGCCGGTCGCTCCGGGGTCGTCTCGGCTTCGGGGGCGGGCCCCGGCGCGGGCTCGAGGGGCTTCGGGGCAGGCGGAGGCTTGGGCTTCTCCTGTACCACCTCGAAGTCCACCGTTGCCACACGGATAGGCTCCAGCTTCACTTGCGGCAGGCGGTCGAGACCCCAGAAGGCCAGACCATGCAGGGTCAGACTGACGCCGACGCCAAGCAGCCTGCGCCGGCGATCACTCGTGTGGTGCACCGTCGACCTGCCTCACGTTGATGGCGAAGTGGTCCACGCCAGACTCTCGCAAGAGATCGACCACGTGAACGACGTCGCGATGCTGGGTGCTCCCGTCGGCGGCGATCAGCGCGCGGCTCTCGGTGTCCCGACCCACTGCGCTGCGCGCGGCGGCTCGCAGCTCGGCGTCCGAGACGCTGCGATCATCCAGGTGCACGCGCCCGTCCTTCTCGATGGACACGTGGAGGACGCCGCTCTGGGCAGCGCCGCTCTTGGCCTTCGGTAGATCCAAGGGCAGGCTGTGACTGACCACGTAGCTCGCCGTCACCATCAGCACGACGAGCAACACCAGCACGACGTCCACCAACGGGGTCACGTTGATCCCGACCAGCAGTTCATCTCCGCCGCGGGCGAACGAGCGGCCCCCCGGGCCGCTGCTGGACTGAGCCGCGCCGGCCATCACTCGGCTCCTTCCGGTGCGAGGCGCGAGCCCAGCTCCGCGAGGGCGTCACGAGAGAGCGCCTCGGCGCGCCCCAGGCGCGCGCGGATCAGGCGTTGAAACAGGTTGAAGAAGGCGATCGCCGGGAGCGCCACCAAGAGCCCAGCGGCCGTCGCGACCAGCGCCTCGCCGATCTCCGCCATCAGGCCGCTGCTCAGCTTGCCAGCGCTCGCGTCCAGCTCGTGAAAGGCCCGGATGATGCCGATCACCGTGCCGAGGAGGCCGACGAAGGGCGCGTTGCTGCCGACCGTGCCGAGGAACGCCAGGTTCTTCTCCATGGCCAGGCGACTGCGCTCGGCCTCTGCAGCCACGCGTTCGCTCACCGCCTCGCGCTCCAGCTCGTCACGGAGCCCGGAGGCGAGGCCGGCGCGCAGGATGCTCGCCTCGGGAGACGGCGACTCCTCCAGGCGCCTCAGAGCGAGCTTCACTTCACCCGCCCTGAGCCGCTTCAGCACCTCAGCGCGCAGCCCTTCCACGTCATCGCGCGACGAACTGAAGAAGACCGCGCGCTCGATCACGACTGCCAGCGCCACCAGACTCAGGATGACCAGCAGCCACAGCACCCAGCTCGCCCCAAGACCCGTCAATGAACTCACGATTCGTTCGATCTGCATCACATCCTCCGCGCCAGGCTCTGACCCGGCAAAGTCCTCAGCTCATCCTCTCGCGGCGCCGTGCTCCGCGCGAGCTCGACAGCATTTCCTTACGGCACCACGCAGAGCCCGCGGCGCTGCCAGTCGTTACCCCCGCGGCGGTCCCGGGCGACGAAGTAGAAGCGCACCCAGCGCGCTTCACCGGCGTCGAGCTTTGGCGCCTCGAAAGCGACCTCCAGCTCGGGGTTCGCGCGCGCGTCGTCCGCCTCGACGAAGCCGACCGGGGTCGAGAGCTTGCCTGCGTCCGAGTACCAGTCCACTTCCAGTGTCTCGCGGTCGCCGATCTGATCGAAGCCCGCGCGCTCCTCGCCGAGCTCGTCCCTGGGGACCGTCCCAAGCTCCAGCCGGATCGTCGTCGTGCTCTTGGCCTTCACCCGTGGCAGCGCCGCGTCACCGCCGCAATCCGAAGGCTCGGTCGCCGGCGGCTCTCCCCAGGGCTGATCCCCGAGGAAAATCGGGACACCGCCGAGGCTCGGCAGTTCGTTCCGCAGCTCCTCCGCGGCGATGCCCAGATTCAGGCCAACCGGGAGGCTCACGCCGGAGCGGCACTCGTCCGCGCCAGCGCTCGCCTCACTCCCGCGACACACGACGCCATGCAGCGCGACCTGGGGCGCCTGCTGGGTGTCCGCCGGCAGCGTGACCTGGAACGCCGGCGCTCCTTGCCCGACGACGGTCGCGAAGACGTCCGCCACGCACTCCGACGGTCCCGCGTTCACCGGTGCCGCGAGGCAGGCCTCGAAGCGCCAGCTGAGGTCGCTTGGCTCGCCTTCGGGCGCCACCACGAGCCAGCTCACGTCGAGGGTCTCCCCCGGCTCGGCCCACGCCTGCCCTGCGCGGCCCTGCACCTCTGCGCGGGCGCCGAGCACCCGGGTGTCCTCGATCCTCTGCGGCAAGGACAGCGGGTCCTCGCAGCCAGCGCCGAAGCTCAGCGCGAGCGGCACACTCAGAAGCGGCAGACCGCTCCACAGGCGATCGCCAAGGTCACGTAGTCTCATAGTTCTCCTCGCAGTCCCAGGCTTGGGAACAGGGGCACGCCGGTGATGGGGCGGCTCTTGGCGTAGTCGTAGCTGTACTCCGTGCCCTCGCGGTGCTCCGCGTTGTAGGCGTTGATCAGATCGAGGTAGGCCGCGAGCTTCAGCTCTCCCAGAGCCCATTGTTTTTCCACGCGCAAATCAAGTTGATGATAGAGGGGCAATCGCTCGGAGTTCACCTTGCCGAAGCGCGGCACGTACTGCCCGGTGGTGGCGTCGTAGACAGCGCCGATGATCGGCGTCGTCGGGTCACCGCTGGTGAGCCGGAAACGCGCGCCGACTTCCCACCCCTTGCCCAGGCCCTGCGTCAGCGCGAGCGACAGCAGGTGCGTCTGATCCAGGTCGAAGAGGCGGTACGGATCGTCGCGGTCCTGACGTTCGCTGCGAGAAATCGTATACGCGAGGAAACCTCGGGTATCACCGGTGTGCAGCTTCGCGCTGAACTCTGCGCCGTAGATCCGCCCCTGACCGTCGTTGATGAAGTACGGCGGTTGCTGGTCGGGCGTCGCAACGACGCGATGGTCCAGGTGCTTGTAGAAGCCCTCGACCCCCGCCTCGAGCTCGTCACCGATCTTCTGCTCGACCCCGGCGCTGGTGTGGATCGCATAGTAGGGCTCGAGATCCGGATTGCCGAGGCCGGGGATCGACAGGTAGTACTCGGGCATCTGCGTGTAGCGCCCGACTCCCGCCTTGAACGTCGTCTCCGGGGTCATGGCGTAGCGAACCCCGAGACGCGGGTCCAAGGTGAACGCCCGCAGGTGCTCGAAGTAGTCACCACGCAGGCCGAGGGTGATCTCGAGGGGGTCCACCGGGCGCACCGCCGCCTCGACATACGCCGCTGGGCTCAAGGTGTACGGCGTGTCCTCGACGAAGATCAGCTGGGAACTGGCCAGGGAAGCGCCAGCATTGGGATCGCCCTCGAACTGCGGCGGCCGGTTGCCCTGGTAGCTCCCGTCGAGGAAGTAGTAGTCGAAATCGAGCCCAGAGCGGATCTCCAACATATTTCCCGCACGGTAACGAAAGTCGGCTCGAGCGAAGACCTCGTGCGCCTTGAACTCGCTCCTCAGCGGCCCCAGCTGCTGCTCGAGGATCTGCCGGCCGTAGGTCGCCTGGACCCGCGACTCGAAGTCGTCGAACCTGCTCTCCCAAGCGAGCTGGACGCGGTGAAACTCGATGCCGCCGGAGACCTCACCGCGCAGCGAGGGGTCCGTCTCCTGGGGATCACTGATGAGCAGCGAGAGGTGATCCCGGCTGCCATAGCTCGTCAGCCTCACGGTGTGGTGCTCGTCGATGCGGTGGCTCAGGAACGCCTGGTAGTCCCAGTAGACCGGCGCCGCGAGCACGCTGTAGGAGTCCTCGGGCACGAAGTTCTCGAACACGAAGTCGATGTTGCTGCGTCGCGCGGCCAGCGCGACTCCCGTGTCCTTGCCGATCGGTGACTCGACCAGCGCCGCGCTCTCGAGCAGCGAGATGTCGAGCATCAGGTGCAGCTTGTCGCGGCGTGGCTCCCGGCTCTCCACGTTGATCAAGCCTCCGCTGATTCGTCCGTACCGCGCGGAAAAATTTCCAGGCTGGTAGTCGATGCGGCTCACCAGGCGACCCTGGACGAAGGAGGTGATGCCGCCGAAGTGGTAGAGGATGGGCACCGGCGCGCCATCGAAGAGCACCTTGCTCTCGTTGCTCGAGGCCCCGCGCAGGACTGGATCGCCATCCCCGCGACCGACTCCAGGCAGGACCTCCACGGCCCGGATCGGATCACCTCGCGTTCCCGGCATCTCCGTCAGCTCCTTGGCCTCCAGGCGATGACTGCTCACGGCCTCGGGTGGCCCCTCGACCTCCGCGGTCGCTTCGTAGACGGGCTCTTCGTCGTCGCTGGGGGGAGGCGCCTTCCGGCGTTTCCGCGGTTGTTCGTTGGGGGGAGGCGCGTCGTCCGGCTTCGCGCCAGGTGGGGCGGTGTCGGGGGCGGGAGCGGCGCCGGCCGCGTCCACTGCGACCAGCTGCAGCTGGTATCGAAACCTTACGGAAACTGGCTTCCCTCCCACTCGCGCCGGCTCGAACTCGAGGCGATAGGCCGCCTCGAGCACCTCACGCTCGAGCTCCTCATCGACCTCCGTCTCGTCCTCGATGCTGGCTTGAGTGACGTCGCCCAGCTCATCGATGGTGAGCGCGAGCCACAGCGAGCTCAGCTTGGAACGTCGCGGGCGCTCGACCCGGACAGCCTGCTTCAGCTTCGGCGGCGTCACCCGAGCTGCCTGGTCGGTCTGACCCTCGTCAGCGTCGGGCTCAGCCTCGGAGGCAGAGTCGTCGGAGGCAGAGTCGCTCGGCGCTGGCTCTCCGGCGTCGGCATCCCCCTGCGCGAACAGGCGAGAAGAAGTGGTCAGCCCCAGCAGCAAGCAGGCAACACTGGTCAGTCGATGAGCGTACGAACGCAAGGCGCTTCTCCTCGCGCACGTCTAGCGCCTCGCGGAAACGCGAGTGGCCGACGCGCGCAGTGCACACACGCGCCACGACGACTCCCGCGAAACCACGTGCGCACGCCAGCGTCCGCTGGGCGCTCGGCTCACCTCGGAACGAAGGGGCCGCGTGGCTCTTCGCGAGCCTCGTCTGGCTGAGATTCAGGCACGCCCACTCGGGCGTGATTCAGGGCAAAGTGCCCGCTCCGCCCTCGAGCGTTCACCCGTCGCGCAAAAAAAACTGGCTGAGGCGACATCCCAACG
>JAGQIY010000030.1 GCA_020430865.1 Myxococcales bacterium | reverse complement strand
GCCGAAGCGCGGAGTCACCACGAAGGTGATCCGCGCTCGGTGCGGGGCGTCAGCGACTGCAGCTCGTGCAGCGCCAACCACAAAAGCCCGAAGGCCCTGTGCTCACTTACGGAGCTCGAGGGCCTTGATGATCTTGCGGTAACGCTCAACGTCGGACTTCTTCAAGTAGTCCAACAGACGCCGACGCTGGCTAACCAGCTTCAGCAGGCCACGCCGTGAATGGTGGTCCTTGGCGTGCACCTTGAAGTGCTCGGTCAGGTGATTGATGCGGTGGGACAGGATGGCGATCTGCACTTCGGGAGATCCGGTATCCGTCTCGTGCTGACGGAACTTGGCCACGATGTCCTGCTTTTCAGGGATTTCAACGCTCATCGAAGGGTTCTTCCAATAACGAATTAGGCGGCGGAGTATACGCGCGGCGACCTTTCGGTCAACCGCGACCCCCCAGAAACGTGCGTCTCATCCACAGGGCGAGACCGACGCCCGAGGGAGGTCACGCCAGAAGCAGCGCACCTCCCCCCCAAACCTGCGAAATCGCGCATGAACTTCGAGGGAGCCCAGCCCGCAGCCAGCCCCGATGCTTCAAGGTTCAAGGAAAGATCGGCCAGGGCTGGGGGCGAGGCCCGGCCTGCCAGTTGTCGTGGCGACCGTCCCAGTGGACGACCTGGAGATCCTTGAGCTCGACTCCGTCCAGGGTGTTCACGTTCACGGACACGAACTCGCCTCCGACCTCGGGCAGGTTGCCCTCGGCGAAGCAGTGGATGCCGCAGCGGCTACAGAAGCTGCGCTTGCCGACGGCGTTCGGGTAGTGGGTGATGACGTCGCTGCCCGAGAGCAGCTCGAACGCGACCGGCTTCACGATCACCCCCGTCTGAGCGACCTTGGTGCAGATGCGACAGTTACAGCGCATCGCGTCGCCCAGATCGCAGGTGACGCGATACTTCACGGCTCCGCAGTGGCAGCTTCCTTCGTACGTCTTCAGGTTCTCGGTCTTGTCTTCGTGCATGCCCCGCACTCAAGCACATCGCTTTGACAGCGCCATGGCAGGAGCCGCTGTTGCCAGATCGCTGTCAGGAGCCAGCGTGGCTTCCAGGATCGGGGGTGAGGCAAGCCAGGTGCAAACCGCGCGTCCTCCCCTCACCCATGCAGATCGAGCAGGTCCTTCAAGGCCTCGTCGAAGCGGGCGTGGAGCGTGCTGTTCACTTCGGTCGCGCTCAGCTTGCCCCGCACCTCGCGCGCGACGGCCTCCGCATCCGCCAGCGTCACACGCCCGAGCGCTTCCTTGATCTCGGCGAGCGCCGAGGCCTCCATGGAGAGCTCTCGCACGCCCATGCCGACCAGCAGGATGGCCGACAGAGGATCCGACGCCATCGCGCCGCACACCCCGACGGGCGTTTCCGTGTGGCGACCGGCGTCGACCACCTGGGCGATCAGGCGCAGGATCGCCGGGTCCTGCGGCTTTGCGAGGTAGGCCAGCGCATGACTCGTGCGGTCCACCGCGAGGGCGTACTGAACCAAGTCGTTGGTCCCGATGCTCAAAAAGTCCGCTTCCAGGCTGAGCTCGTAGGCCATCACGGCAGCGGAAGGCACCTCGATCATGATTCCGAGCGGAATGCGATCGGCGTGAGGCAGGCCTCGGCTCTCGATGTCACGCACCGCCTGCCCGAAGAGCTGGTGCACTGCGCGCAGCTCGGTCAGCGTGGCGACCATCGGCACCATGATGCGCAGCTCACCATGCACCGACGCGCGGACCATGGCACGCAGCTGGGTCAGCAGCGTCTCTGGGCGGGAGAGCCCGAGGCGGATCGCCCGCAGGCCGAGCGCCGGGTTCATGTCCTGAGGTACCTGGAACGCGGAGACGAACTTGTCGCCTCCGATGTCGAACGTCCTGAGGGTCACCGGGAGCGGCGCCACCTGCTCCAGCACCTGACGGTAGATCTCGTACTGTTCCTGCTCGGACGGCGGCTGCTTGCGATCCACGTACAGGAACTCCGTACGGTAGAGCCCGATGCCCTGGGCGCCCTCCCCCATGGCGATGGCCGCTTCGTTCGGCAGCTCGATGTTGGCGCGCAGGCGGATCGGCACGCCGCACGCGGTCTGCGCAGGGTGGTCGCGGCGCTCGGCGAGGCCCTTCGTGTACACGCGGCGCCGCTCGGCGCGGGCCTGAGCGACCTGTTCTTGCTCGGCGGTCGGATTGAGGACCACGCTCCCACGCAGGCCATCGACGATCATGCGATCGCCGTTGCCCACCCGCGCGAGCAGCTCCCCGACGCCGACCACCGCGGGGATGTCGAGGGCGCGCGCGAGGATCGCGGTGTGCGAGGTGCGGGTTCCGACCTCCGTGACCAACGCCAAGACGAAGTCGCGCTTCAGGCCCGCCGTCTCCGCGGGAGACAGATCCCGGGCGACCAGGATAGCTGGCTCGTCCAGATCCGGCAGCGACACCGCGCGTTGCCGTCCCGAGAACGACCCCAGGATGCGGTCACCGATGAACTCGATGTCGTGGCTGCGCTCGGCAAGGTAGGCATCTCCCGCCCCGCGTAGCTGCTCGGCCATGCGCTTGACCGCGCGATCCACCGCCCACTCGGCGCACAACAAATCTAGGCGGATATGTCGCTCGACGTCCGCCTTGAGAGAGGCGTCCTCGACCATCATGATGTAGGCCTCGAGGATCGAGGCCTCCGCTGCGGCGACGTTCGACGCCAGCTGCGCGGCGACGTGGCGCAGGCCCTTGGCGGCTTCTTTGACCGCAGCGTCGAAGCGCTCCACTTCATCGTCGACGGAGGAGCGCTTGATGTGGCGTCGCACGACGCCGACACGCTTGAGGTCGACGACGACCGTCTTCCCAATCGCCAGCCCCGGAGACCCCGCGATGCCTTCCAGCTCGATCGCAGGCGGCGCGGAGGACGGCGGCGCGCTGGTATTGCGCTCCGGCGTGTCACTCACGGCGAGCTACTCCCCCTCCCCGAAGCGATCCGCGATGAGCTCGCCGATCGCCTGGATGGCTTCTTCCTCTTGCTCGCCGTTGGCCTCGACGTCGAGCTTCGTCCCCTGGGCACCGCACAGCAGCAGTACCCCCATCACGCTCTTGGCGTTGGCCATCTGGCCTTCGCGACCCACGACGATGTCGCAGCGGTAGCGCGAGGCAACCTCGACCAAGCGGGACGCGGCTCGCGCGTGCAATCCGAGCTTGTTGATCACTTCGAAGCGCCCCTTTGCCGTCATCTTTCCTCCGTCAGAACGTACCCTCGCCCCCGCGAGGCCCGCCACCGATGCTGTCCGTCTCCGATGCCCGGTCACCCTGAGCATCCACGGTCTCGTGAGCGACCCGATCGATGTCGCGATGCACCGCCTCAATCTGGAGCTCAGTCACCTCCTGCATGCGCCTGGCCAGCCACTCTGCGCAGGCCACGGAGCGGTGACGTCCGCCGGTACAGCCGACCCCCACGGTGAGGTAGCTCTTACCCTCGCGCTCGTAGCGCGGCAGGCAGTACTCGAGCAGTTGCTCGACTCGCTCGAGAAAGCCCGTCGTCTCTGGATCCTTCAGCACGTAGTCCCGCACCGTGGGATCTCTTCCACTGAAGTCCTTCAGCTCCGGCACGAAGTACGGGTTCCTCAGGAAGCGCACGTCAAAGATCAGGTCGGCGTCCACTGGCGGGCCGTACTTGAAGCCGAAGGACATGAAGCGCGTGTACATGCGAGCCGCGTCGCCCGCGCCCGGACCGAAGAGCTTGACGATGCGACGGCGCAGCTCGTGGACGGAGAGCTTCGTGGTGTCGATCACGCTGGAGGCTCGAGCACGCAGTGGCGCCAGGCGTTCCCTTTCCTCCCGGATCCCGTCGAGGACCGCGACCGAGGGCTGATCCCCTGCGGCGGACAGCGGATGCGGGCGGCGCGTCCCACTGTAGCGGCGGAGGAGTGCCTGATCGTCGGCGTCGAGGAACAGCACCGCAACCTCGCGCTCGGAGCTGATGCGGTCCAGCAACCCGGAGATGTCGTGGATGAAGCTGCGCACGCGCACGTCGATGCCCAGCGCCACGCGCTGCATGCCACCGCCATTGCACGCATCCAGCGTCGCGGCCACGACGGGAGTCGGCAGGTTGTCGACGCAGTAGAAGCCGAGATCCTCGAGGGCATTCAGCGCCGTCGACTTTCCGGCGCCGCTCAGTCCGGTGACCACCACGACGCTGTTGCGCTCCGGGGGGACGCTGCTGCGCCCCGGCACGGCGCCGCTGGTCATCTCCGCCTCCCAGCCACCGGCGGTGGGATTGAAGACTCGTACTGCGCTGCCGATCGCACCGCGACGTTCCCCAGCGGGGGCTCCTGTTCGATACGCTCGATAAATTCCCGCGCGGAATCATGCCCGGCCTGACGCAGCAGCTCGTGACGAGCCGCGATCTCGATGATCGAGCTCATGTTGCGGCCGGGACGAACCGGGAGCACCACCTCGCGCACCGGCACGCCCAGGATCTCCCGCGAGTGAGACTCCAGACCGAGGCGATCGTAGCCGCCCTCGGGGTTCCACAGCTCCAGCTGAACCACCAGATCGATGCGCTTGCGTTCACGAATC
>JAGQIY010000418.1 GCA_020430865.1 Myxococcales bacterium | reverse complement strand
CTGCTTGGCCGCGGGCGGCAGGTCCGCCAGCAGATCGCGCATCGCCTTGCCGCCGCCTCCGTGCGCGAGCTCGATGCGTTCCTGCTTCACCCGACCGGCGCGACGACGAAAGGCTTCGATGCGCGCGAAGAGCTGAGGGTCACGTCCGCTCACGTGGCCCCCTCCCCAGCTTCGCGAGGCGTCCGTAGTTGTAGTACGCCGCGCAGGCGCCCTCGCTGGAGACCATGCAGGCGCCGATGGGAGTCTCCGGAGTGCAGGCGGTGCCGAAGACCTTGCAGTCCCACGGCCGCAGCGATCCCTTGAGCACTTCTCCACACTGACAGGCTTTGGGGTCGGCGACCGAAAGGCCTGGCAGGTCGAAGCGCCGCTCGGCGTCGAAGCGTGCGTAGGCTTCGCTGAAGGTGAGTCCACTCTGTTCGATGGAGCCGAGTCCACGCCACTCGAAGTGAGGTCGAGGCACGAACACCTTGGCGAGCGCCTCGCGCGCCGCCCGGTTCCCGTCGCTGCGCGCGAGCCGTCCGTACTGGTTCTCGACCTGGGCGCGCCGCTCCACGAGCTGCTTGACCAGCATCCGCACGGATTGCATCACGTCCAGCGGCTCGAAGCCGGCGACTACCAGCGGCTTGCGGTAGTGCTCCGCGACGAAGCGGTAGGGCTCCGTCCCGATCACCATGGTCACGTGACCGGGTCCGATGAAGCCATCCAGCTGGAGATCCGGCGCCTGCAAGATCGCCTGGAGGGTGGGGACGATGGTGATGTGGTTCGAGAACACGAAGAAGTTCTCCACGCCATCGGCTTCTGCCTCCAGCACCGTCAGCGCCGTAGAAGGCGCGGTCGTCTCGAAACCGATACCGAAGAACACGACTGCGTGCGCTGGGTTCTCCCGCGCCAGCTTCAGCGCGTCCGTCGGGGAGTACACCGTCCGCACGTCGGCGCCCTCCGCCTTGGCCGAGAGCAAGCTCTGCTTCGAGCCCGGTACCCGCAGCGCGTCGCCGAACGTCGTGAAGATCACGTCTGGCTGGCGCGCGATCGCGATGGCGTCGTCGACCCGTCCGACGGGGAGCACGCACACCGGGCAGCCCGGACCGTGCACGAACTCGATGTCCTCACCCAGCAGCGCTTCGAGTCCGTACCTGAAGATGGTGTGAGTGTGTCCGCCGCAAACCTCCATCAACTTGAGCGGACGCTCGCGCCCCTGGTCTTGCAAGCGGGCGACCAGGCTCTGGATGTCGTCCGCCATGCTTCGCGCGAGCCGTGGGTCGCGAAACTCGTCCACGTATTTCATGGCACGTCTCGCTCGATGTCTTGGACCTCCGCGAGCAGCTCCAGGGTGCGCGCGGCCTCGCTCGCATCGATCCGGCTCATCGCGAAGCCGACGTGGATCAGCACCCACTCACCCACACACTCCGAAACCGGCCTGTCATCGACGACACACGCGAGGTTGACGGTACGGCGTACTCCAGACACGTCCACCACACCGAGCAGGCGCTCTGCGTCCTGAATCTCCACCACCAGTCCTGGAATACCGAGGCACATCGAGCTGAGGTCCTCCTAAGTCATGCGAGCGGCGGCGATCAGCGCCTGGCCGAGCGCGATGCAGGCATCGTTCGGCGGTACCCGGCGGTGCAGCAGCACCTCGAAGCCCGCTTCGTCCAAGTGCTGCTTGAGTGTCTCCGTCAAGACGCGATTCTGGAAGCAACCGCCGCTCAACGCCACCGTCGTCTTGCCCGTTTCTTCGCGGGCCCGTTCCACCAGCCGCGCCCAGATGCGGGCGAGACCGACGTGAAAGCGCGCAGCGACGAGGGCGCGATCCGCTCCGCCCCGCAAGTCCTGCAGGAGTTCGCCCCACATCTCTGCGGGCTCGATGCACGGTAGAGCTCGCGCGTCCGAGTGGCCGAGCGAGAACGCATAGGGCGAGCGCCGCGCACGTTCGAGAGCAGCGTTCGTGATCAGGCTCTCCAGCAGCATGGCGGCGTGGCCTTCATACTCCTGGGTTTCAACTGCCAGGCCGAGAGCGGCGGCGACCGCGTCGAACAAGCGCCCCGTCGAGCTGGCGGGTGGAGAGAGTGTCGGGTCACGAAGAGCCTGGTCCAGCAGGTCGCTGCGCCTACTCGTGAGCAAGCGCACCGCGGCCGTGCCTCCATAGCACTCCTCGAGCTCGCTCCAGGCGAATGCGGCGTCGAGCTGCGCGTAGAGGCAGCGCCAGGGTGCGCGTGACGCTGCGTCACCGCCGAGCAAGGGGATGGGGGCGAGGGTCGCCAGCCAGCGGCACTCCGAGTAGTCGCACAGCAAGAGTTCTCCGCCAAGCAGCTCCCCCGATGGCCCGGCTCCGAGGCCGTCCAGAGCCAGCCCCAGCACAGCGCCGCGATCTCGTGCCCAGCCGTGTTCCGCGAGGCAGCCCACGACGTGCGCATGGTGATGAGCGACCTCCAGCGTCGGTACACCGAGGGCCAGCGCGAGGTCCGCACCCAGTCGATGACTGTGATACGCGGCGTGCGCGTCCAGCGCGACGAGGCGCGGCGCATGGTGGTGTAGCTCTCGCAGCAACCTCAACGTGTCGTCGAATGCTTCCAGGGCTCGAGCGTGATGCAGATCTCCCAGGTGGGGGGAGAGGATCACCTGGCCCGACGAAATCAGCGCAAACGTCGCCTTCAGATCCGCGCCGAGCGCCAGGATGTCCGGCGTCGACTCGAATCCGCGAGGCAACTGGATGGGGGTCGGTGCATAGCCTCGAGCCCGCCGAAGCACGCGATGCTGGCCTGCGATGGTCGCGACCACGGAGTCGTCCACGCGGTTCCGAATCGGACGATCGTGCGACACCAGCCAGTCGGCGACGCCGCCCAGGCGCCGTCGCGCGTCGTCGTCGTCGATGCACTGAGGCTCGTCGGTCAGGTTTCCGCTGGTGCAGACGATGGGCACGTCGAGGTCAGCCATCAACAGCGAGTGCAGGGGGCTCGTGGGCAACATCACCCCGAGGCGCCGTTGCCCCGGCGCGACTTCGTCGCAGACCCCGGGCGCTCCGTCGTCTTCGCTGCGGTCCGCCAGCAGGATCGGCCCTTGGGGGCTCTCGAGGAGCGCCCGATCGGCGTCGCTCAACGTCACGAGGCGGGCGGCCGCTGCGAGGTCGCGCACCATCAACGCGAAGGCACGATGCGCGCGGCGCTTGCGCGCCCGCAGGTTGCGCACCGCCACGGGGTTCGTTGCGTCGCAGCACAGCTGGTAGCCTCCGAGACCCTTGATGGCGACGATCTGGCCCTCGCGGATCAGCCGCGCGGCTGCGGCGATGGGATCCGCCTCGAGCACTAGCTGAGTGTCGTTTCCCTGAGGTTCCAGAGAAGCCGTGGGGCCACAGCGCGGGCAGGCCAGCGCCTGTGCGTGATAGCGGCGGTCGGTCTCGTCCTCGTACTCCTGACGACAGGCAGCGCAGAGCGGGAAGGCGGCGAGACTCGTGTTCTGGCGGTCGTATGGCACCGCCTCCACGACGCTGTAGCGTGGACCACAGTTCGTGCAGCTGGTGAAGGGGTAGCGAAAGCGCCTTGCGAACGGATCTCGGATCTCGTCGTCGCACGCCAAGCAGAGTCGGGAGTCGGTCGTGATGGCGGTCCGCGGGGGACCACCAGCGCTGCGCTGGATGTCGAACGACGCAGCGCGGACGTCCGCCGGGGTGCGCTCGATGTGTTCGACGTGGGCGAGCGGAGGCAGCTCACTCAGCAGCGCCTCCAGGAATCGCTCACACGCGGCGGTGTCGGCGGCCAGGCCAATGGTCACGCCCGAGCCGTCGTTGCGTACGAAGCCCGACAGCTGCTGCGCACGCGCAAGGCGCGCGACGGTGGGGCGAAAACCAACGCCCTGCACCGTCCCCCGAACGCGGATCAGCTCACCCACGCTCGCTCCGGTGCGCTTGGTGTCGCTTGGCAGGATCGATCGTGGCAGGCGCCGCCGCTGTCATGGAGCTGATTCGTAGCACAAGCATCACACGCATTTCGCAGCAACGACGCGTCTTCAACGCCCCGCGAAGCTAACTGTCGACAGGTGACCAGCGTAGAAGTACTCGGCCGGTATCGCCTGCTCTCACTGCTCGGACGCGGAGGCATGGCGTCCGTTCATCTCGCCGTCTCCGAGGGGCCGGCCGGGTTCAACAAGCTCACGGTGATCAAGGAGCTGCTGCCGGAGCTCGCGCATGACCCCGAGTTCCTCGGCATGTTCCTTGATGAGGCACGCCTTGCCGCGCGGCTTCGTCACCCCAGCATCGTCCAGACCCACGATGTGGGTCAGGAAGCCGGGAGGTTCTACCTCGCCATGGAGTTCCTCGACGGCCAACCCCTGAGCCGCGTGACCCATCGCCTCGCGGAACTCGGAGCTCCTCTGTCTCGAGAGCACTACGTCAGGGTCCTGATGGAGGTGCTGGCTGCCCTCGACTACGCTCACCACCTGTGTGACTACGACGGGAAGCCGCTGCAGATCGTGCACCGGGACGTGAGCCCACAGAACGTGTTCATCACCTACGATGGCCAGGTGAAGCTGGTCGACTTCGGGATCGCCAAGGCGGTGGACTCGAGCACGGAGACGCGCACCGGGGTGCTCAAGGGCAAGGTGAAGTACATGTCCCCGGAGCAAGCTGCCGGAGACAAGGTGGACGCCCGGGCCGATCTGTTCGCCGTGGGCGCCATGCTCTTCGAAGCCGTGACGGGAGAGCGCCTCTGGGCCGGGATGCGCAACGTCACGGTCGTCTCTCGACTGCTGCGCGGGGAGATCCCCGACCCGCGCGAAGTGAAGCCGGACCTACCCGAGAGTCTGCACGCGATCCTCAAGACGGCGCTCGCTCCGGAGATCAGCGACCGCTACGTGACCGCGGGCGCCTTCCTCAACGACCTGGAGGCGTACCTGGCAACGCGTCCTCGGGTGAGTCTGACTCAGCTCGGAGAGCGAGTCGCGGGCGCCTTCGATCGCGAGCGGCGTGAGGTCCAGCGCACGATCAGCCTGGGGGTGGGGAGCGTCGGAGCGGCTCGGGATGCCGAGCGCACAGGAAACACCCCCACTCGTGCGGCACCCCGCTCCTCGCTGAGCTTCAACGACGTCACGTCCACCTCCAGCGTGTCGGCCACCAACCCTGGGATCTCGGGGCTCACCCAGAGCCACCTGTCGACCACGAGCGCGCGCCTGCTCGCCCAGTCGGGCGACGAGGCGCGGTCTGACCAGCGCTTTCGACGTTTCGCCTTCGCTGCAGCGGGTCTCGCCGCCGCGGGGGCTGGAGTCTACTTTGGTGCACCCTTCCTGCGGGCGCAGTCGGGGCCTGGCGTCGAGACTCCCGCGGCCGTGGAGACACCCGTGGACCGCTGCGCGACTTCGGACAAGCCGGTCGTGGAGCTGACCGGGGACATCGAGGAAGACGCGCGGCTGGAGTGCGACAAGGACTACCGGCTCAAGTTCCAGACCGTGATCAAGCCCGGCGTGACGCTGACCATCGAGCGCGGCACCCAAATCCTCGGGGATACAGCGACGAAGGCTACGCTGGTCGTCCAACCAGGGGGCAAGCTGGTCGCTCGAGGAACCCGCGAGGCCCCTGTGGTCTTCACAAGCTCCAAGCCGCCAGCGGAGCGCGCCGCGGGTGACTGGGGTGGAGTCATCCTGCTGGGGCGTGCCCCGATCAACCTGCGGGACGAGCGCGGGCGTCCGGCCAAGGGGCAGGTGGAAGGTCTGACCCGAGGTGGCGAGTACGGCGGGGACAACCCAGAGGACAACAGCGGGTCCCTCGAGTACGTGCGCATCGAGTACAGCGGAACGGCGCTCGGGCCGGGGAACGAGATCAATGGTCTCACTCTCGCTGGGGTGGGCCGTGGGACGCTCCTCGATCACATCCAGATCCGTCATACCGCGGACGACTGCTTCGAGTTCTTCGGGGGCACGGTCGATGAGAAGCACCTGATCTGTCAGTACAACGGAGACGACGGCTTCGACTGGGACTATGGCTACACCGGGCGCCTGCAGTTCCTGGTGCTGCAACAAGACCCAAACGTCACCGGTAACGCCAACGGCTTCGAGGGCGACAACGACCCGAACTCGTCGGACAACTCCCCGCGTAGCGCGCCGACCATCTACAACGCGACCCTGTGCGGCATCAACAAGAAGGCCGGAAAGGAGCAGTTCGGCATGCTGCTCCGGAAGGGTACCGGCGCCACGATCCGCAATACAATCGTCACCGGATTCGATGTCGGGCTCGACATCCGCAACGCGAATACCCGTGCGGATATATCGCACAGCGTCTTCTTCGGCAACATCACCCACAACATCGCGGTGCCCGAGGCTGGCAGGGACGGCGAGGCGAGCGATGACGATCACGGACTCGACGAAGAGCGCTGGCTCCTCGACGCCAAGCGTCACGTCCTGACGACGAACCCGAGCCTGGGCGACTGTTTCAATCCGACCCGCCCGATCTTCGGCCCGGCCAACTCGCTGGTCGACGAGGCGGCGGTACCGCCCAAGGATGGCTTCTTCGACGTCAGCGCACGCTACGTGGGTGCGTTCCGCGATGCAAAGGACGACTGGGCGACCGCGCCGTGGACCCACTGGGACGGGCGATAGCGTTTGACAGGGGCGTCACGGCGCGGCACGAGCGCTGGGTGCGCGAGCCCTACGACGCCGAACTCTACGAGCTGACCCACCGGGGGAACCCCGGCGACGTCGACTTCTACCGTGCGGCATGCCGTGAGGCGCGAAGCGTGCTGGAGCTCGGATCGGGGTACGGCCGCATCGCGATTGCGCTCGCGGAGGCAGGGCACGACGTGGTGGGGATCGAGCTGGATGCGGGGCTGCTCGAGCGCGCGCGCCTGAATGCCGCTGCCGCATCGCTCGACGGAACCCTGGAGTTCATCCAGGGAGACATGACGAGTGTGAACCTGGGGCGCCGCTTCGATCGCGTGCTGATCCCCCACAGCGGTCTCTACTGCTTGCTGGAGCCAGAGCAGGTGCGGGCAGCGCTGCGGGTCGCGCGGGCCCACCTGACCGAGTCCGGGCTGTTGCTGCTGGATGGATATGCCGCTGATGATTTCCATGAGGAATCAGAGCCGGAGGACATCCCGGAAGATGCGCTGGAGGCGGTGGCTCAGGTTGAGACTGCCGGGCGCCGGTACAGCGTGTTCGAGAAGAGCCGCTGGGACCGTGAGCGCCAGCTCCTGTGGGTGACCTACGTCTATACTCGGGAGCCGAGCGGCGAGGAGCGCAGGTTCGACCTTCCCCAGCGCTACCTCTTGCAGCACGAGCTGCGGGAACTGCTCGCCGAGGCGGGCTTCGATGACGTCTTGATGCGTGGCGGCTTCGAAGGCGAGCCCTATGACGAAGACGCGGAGCACCTCGTGGTTGCGGCCTCACCCGCCCAGTCCCCGTGAAGTTCCCGGCCCACTTGGTGCGTGGCTGGCGCGCGCTCTGCCGAGGAGTATAGACTCCGCCGCGATGACCCAGCTGCCCGTGTCCGCCCCGCCCCATCGTTCGGCCTCACGTCCACGCCGCGTCCCTCGCTGGATGCTCAGGGGTCCGATCGGTGTTGCGCTGCTCGCCCTGGGCTACGCGGCGTGTGGCCCCGCTGCCTCGCCGAACAAGTGCATGTACGAAGGCTGGGCGGGGCAGTGTCAGCTCAAGGGCCTGATCAAGGTGCGCGAGATGGAGTCGTTTCCGCGAGCCTTCGCGGTCTTCGAGGTGACCTACGAACCCCTCGACACGGAGAGCCCGCTGAGTCCGCCGGCCTCCCGCTTCGAGGTCATGGCGCCCGCGGACAACGAGGGGCAGCTGGAGGCGCACTTTCAGCAGTACGCCACCGCCGCGTGTCGCATCGACCCCTCCAGCCTCGAGGCCTGCAAGGAAGGCAAGCTGCAGGTCCAAGTGCCCGCCTTCACCCCGACCCAGGTCGCGCCGGATGCTCCTCAGCAGCTCGGCTGCAAGCAGCTCGAGGCCCGGGGACAGGTCAACCCCGACTTCAACGCAGGTCAGGTGCTGGAGGTGGAGTTCAGCTTCGACGCCGACTCGGGCGCTCCGGGGCCTGACGCGACGGCGAAGGCGCAGCAGCTGGCGAGCCTGATCAAGAGCAAGCCGGGCTGGGAGTGCATCGCGATCACCGGCTTCATCACCTTCGGTGAGTCCTTGAGCCTCGCGGAAACGCGTGCTCGCGCGATCAAGAAGCTGCTGCTCGACCAGGGCGTAGACGCAAGTCGCTTCGTGACCTTCGCGGCTTCAATCGGCACCGCGGCGGCGGAGGACCGCGTCGCGCGGCCCGAAGAGCGTCGCGTGAAGCTCAAGGTGTTGATCGAGAAGAAGTAGGCCGCGCCTCAGCGAGGCGGCTCGACCGGCGCCGCCGTGGTCGTACCTGCCCCCCAGAACGAGAGCCCAGCGGGGATGTTGGGCAAGGGGATCGAAGCGCCAGCGCCCGTCGCCAGGTCGATGCTCAAGAGGTCACCGTTGGCGCTGAAGCCATACGCCGTCCCAGCCCAGAATCCGAGGCCCCACAGCTGCGAGAAACCGGTCGTGCCAATCACCTTGAGCACCTGGCCCGTCTTCGGATCGATCTCGACCAGGCTGTCCACGGCGGTGGTGCTGCTCAGCGCAGGGCGCACGGTGGCGTAGGTCCCGCCTCCCTGGAGCGAGACGACGTCTCCGCTCGAGACCCAGTTGGTGCCCGTCGAGTTGGGGTTCATCGAGCCAATCTGGGCCGTGGCTCCCGTCACCGGATCGATGCGCAGGTAGTTGCTCTTCGAGAAACCCACCAGCGCTTCCTGCGCCGCGTCCAGAACACCGGCGGGGACATAGGTGAGCGAGTTGGGGAAGTTGCCATTGGCGATCGGAGTGCAGTGCGCGGTCTCGGGGTCGATCTCCACCAGCGACCCCGACGAGATCGACATCGCTGCACCCACCATGCGGCCGTCACCGTCGATGGCGATGTCCCACATCTCGAGCCCATTCAGGCAGTCGAACTGCCCTATTTGCCGTACGGATTTGCTGAAGGGCTCGAGCTCGTACAGCGTGCTCTGACTGTGGCCGAAGACCTGCCCAACTTGGCTTCCGTCTCCACCGGTGGCGCCGCTTCCGCCGTCGCCGATCAAGTCACCACCAGAGCCGCCCTGAGTCGACCCAGCGGCCCCGCCCTGACTCGAGTTGCCAGCCTGCCCCGAGCCGCCTTGGCTCGCGCCGGCGCAGTCGACACAGCTGCTCTCTCCGCCGTTCGCCGAGCAACCGGTTCCGAGCGCTACCAGCAGCGCGCCCAATCCCAAGACCTTCCGCGATCGCCCGAGCATCCTGGTCAGATACCACTTCCGCGGGGACCAGCCCAGGCGGGACTCGCACGAGCGATCTCAGCAGGGACACTCGAAGCTTGGGATGTGCAGGGGGATCCTCGGGATTTCATCGTTGGGCGCGCGGACGCCGTCGATGTCCCAGAGCTCCAGCCGATCGCCGTAGCTGACGATGCGGTCCGGCAGCGGCGACGCTTCGTTGATCTCGACCAGCCGCAGTCGCGCGCCATCCGTGCCTTGAACCACCTCGTAGAGCACGCTCAGGTTGCCCTGGAAGTCCCCGCATCCTTCCCCGGCGTGCAGGGTCCAGCCGACGAACTGGCGCTCGTCGTTGCCGTAGAAGACCAGCTCGGGCTGCGCCCCGGCGTAGGTCTCCCACTCGCTCTCGACGCCCTCGGGAAGACTCGCATTCGAATCCCCGAGGAACTGATGGTAGAAGTCCCTGGTGGTCTGATAAGGCTTCAGCGCCTTGACGCCGACGAACGCCTGCTGCGCCAGGCGGTAGCTCTGAGCGCTGTCGGGCGCGGGTTGATAGCGCTCGAGCACTTCAGGTGCTTCGGTCCCAACCAGCGTGACGTAGGTCGCGCTGCGGCACTCCGGGGACGTCACGAGCTCCGCCACCAGTAGACCGAAGCCCTCGCTCTGTTCCCAGGCGGTCTTCGCGAAGTCCGCATCACTCAGCTTGGCCGTCTCGGGGTCGTAGCTCAGGTAGGCGGAGCCCATGCGGTTCAGGACCCGGACCTCACCGAGCCGTCCGGCGCAACCCCGCGGGACTCCCGCGAGCGAGAGCTCTGCTTCGTGGATACCCGGTACCCGCGTCTGGACCGTGCTGGCGGCCGCGGCGCGCGAGGTCACGACCACGTCTGCGCCGCGGTCGGTTTCCATGTGGATCTTTCCGACGCTGGACTTCGGCTCTGCGTGACCCAGCACCACCCAGCGGCCTTCGACCACGGGTAGTACGCCCGAGAGCCGCATCGCCTCCCGCTCGGCCGTCACGGAACGCCGCTCGAGTTCGAACCGGGGAGAGAACCCGCTGCCCGCGTCGTCTATTGCCTCGGGGAAAGTTTCGTCGCCGACGGGCGAAGAGCAGGCAGCGCCTACTCCGCCAGCCGCCAGCAGGCAGAGCACGGAGAGCGAACGCAGGGGCAACAGCTTGGAGAGAGTCGAGCGGAGCATGCCCCCAACACAGCAACCAGCATGCCGGGCACCCAAACAGTGCTTTTTCGCCGATTTCGTTGGTCTCGGGGGTGAGGCGCGTCAGGTCCCCGTGGCCGGCCAGACACAAGCCCCCGCGGCCCGAGACACGCTTCGAGGCGGCGCCTCGCGAAGCGAGCCGAGGACAAAACGCGAGAGCCGCGCCCTGCTGGGCGCGGCTCCGACGCTTTGATGTGCCGTCTACTGACTCAGTAGCGGTAGTGCTCGGGCTTGTACGGGCCCTCGACCTTGACGCCAATGTAGTCCGCCTGCTCCTTGCTGAGGGTCGTGAGCTTGGCACCGAGCTTCGCGAGGTGGAGACGAGCGACCTCCTCGTCGAGCTGCTTCGGCAACACGTACACGCCGACTTCGCGCTTGTTCTTCCACAGGTCGATCTGGGCCAGCGTCTGGTTCGTGAAGCTGTTGCTCATCACGAAGCTGGGGTGACCCGTCGCGCAGCCGAGGTTCACCAGCCGACCCTCGGCGAGCAGGTAGATGCTGTGCCCGTCAGGGAAGGTGAACATGTCGACCTGGGGCTTGATGTTGGTGCGCTTGATGCCGGGGTACGCCATCAGCTTCGCCACCTGGATCTCGTTGTCGAAATGGCCGATGTTACACACGATGGCCTGATCCTTCATCTTCGCCATGTGATCGACGGTGAGGATGTCCTTGTTGCCGGTCGTGGTGACGAAGACGTCGACGTACGGCAGCGCGTCCTCGACGGTGGTCACCTTGTAGCCGGTCATGCAGGCCTGGAGCGCGCAGATCGGGTCGATCTCGCTGACGAAGACCTGAGCTTTGTGAGAAGCGAGCGCCTCGGCGGAACCCTTGCCCACGTCGCCGAAGCCGCAGACCATCGCGGTCTTGCCGGCGAGCATCACGTCCGTGGCGCGCTTGATGCCGTCCACCAGGGACTCGCGACAGCCGTACACGTTGTCGAACTTGCTCTTGGTGACGGAGTCGTTGACGTTGATCGCGGGGATCAACAGCTCGCCCTTGGTGTGCATCTCGTAGAGGCGATGCACTCCGGTCGTCGTCTCTTCCGAGACGCCCTGCCAGTCCTCCACGACGCGGTGCCAGTGCTTGGGGTTCTCCTTGAGCACGCGCTTCAGGAGCTTGTTGATGACCTTGAGCTCCTCGTTGTCCGTGGGCTCATCGAGAATGGCCGCGTTCTTCTCCGCCGCGTATCCGCGATGAATCAGCAGCGTCGCGTCGCCGCCGTCGTCGACGATCAGCTGCGGCCCCTTGCCGTCGGGCCAGGTCAGGGCCTTGAAGGTCATCTCCCAGTACTCTTCCAGTGTCTCGCCCTTGAAGGCGAAGACCGGGGTCCCGCTGGCGGCGATGGCGGCCGCGGCGTGGTCCTGGGTAGAGAAGATGTTGCAGGAGGCCCAGCGGACGTCCGCGCCGAGATCCTTCAGGGTCTCGATCAGCACCGCGGTCTGGATCGTCATGTGCAGCGAGCCCGACACGCGCACGCCCTTGAGGGGCTTCTCGGGACCATACTTCTCGCGGGTCGCCATCAGGCCGGGCATCTCGTGCTCCGCGATGGTGATCTCCTTGCGGCCCCAGTCCGCCAGGGCGATGTCCTTGATGACGTAGTCTTTGTCTTGGCCGCTGGCCTTGCTCGTAACCGGTACGCTCTGTGTCATGTTCGTTCCTCTCATCTCCCGAGCTGGCGGGAGCCTCGAATGTGTTTAGCGTTTCCTCCTCGGAGACTCGCTGGTGGTGCGACGCCCGAGGAGGCAGATCCACGGCACATGGCCGTCGTTGGTGCCCCGCGAGAGAGCGCGTGGCAGATTGGACACCGTGATATCGACCAGTCCAGCGCCCGACGCAAGGTCACGCAGTTCGTCCTGGTCGAATCCGAGCCACACATCGGCTTGTTGTTCGCTCAGCCGCTCATCGTCGTGATGCGCGTAGTCGATCACGAGTACGTGCCCTCCGTCGCGCGCCAGGCGCACCAGCTCGCTCATGGCCTCTCGAGGCAGCGGCGCGTGATGCAACATGCGTGACGCGACCACCAGATCCGCGCCGTCCCCGAGCAGGCGCCTGGTGCTCCCGGCTCCCAGAGGCTCGCAAAGCAGCTCCACGTTGTCGAAACCGCGCTGAGCGACACGTTGCTTGGCACGCTCGATCTGGGCTTCGCTGCGGTCCAGCGCGACCACGCGTTGGAAGAGCGGCGCGAGGACGTCGAGCCAGCTGCCGTCACCGGTCCCGGCGTCCACCGCCAGGTTGCGGTTCGGGAAGAGCGGCGCCAGCGCGAAGAGATACGCGGGTAGCTCCGGGCAGATCCCCAGGGAACCATCTCCGTGCCCCGGCTGCGCGAAGAACTCCCGGGTGCGATCGTCGCGTCGACTGACCACGTCAGCGATGCGACCCAGGCTACCGTCGTGCTCACACAGCTCGCGTCCGGTGGTGAGCGCGTCGAGGACCACGGGGTCGTTGCGAGTCGCCGGCCCCAGTCGGATCAGGGTGCGCGTGCCCTGACGCCGGTCCGACAGGAGCCCCGCCTTGCGCAGGGGGGCAGCGTGCCGACTCACGTTTGGCTGGGACTCTCCGAGAAGCTCCGCAAGCTCCCCGACGCTCAGCTCCTCCACCGCCGCCAGCGCCATCAGGCGCAGGCGGGTGGGGTCACTCAACAGCCGGTACAGCTGCCAGCGATCGCTGGGGATGCTCACGCGCTCCATCTCGGACGAATCTATATTCCGTTATCTGTATGAATGCAAGGATGGCGTAATTATTCGTTTTCATTGCGTATTTGGAAACGAACGCGTCGCGCCCTGTCTGAGCGGGCGCCGGAGCCAGCGCGCCAGCCGTCTGCCCGCCCCTCCACTCGCCTCGGTGCCGTTGAAGACGTGCCCGTCGTCAGTGTGAATGAATAATCATTCGCAGCTTGACTCGGTGATTGATCGGGCGCACAAACGGCTTGTGAATGTTCATTCACAAGCCGAGCTTCCCCGGGACACTCGCTCCGCCATCCTGAAGGCCGCGCTCGAGGCATTCGTGGAGCGCGGGTTCCATGGCACCAGCGTTCCGCAGATCGCGTCTCGTGCCGGAGTCGCCGCGGGCACGATGTACCGCCATTTCCAGAGCAAGGAAGAGCTGGTCAACGTGCTGTATCGCGAGGCGAAGGCGCGCTTCATGAGCAGCGTCGCGGGAAGCGAGTTGCCGCGAGGAACAGAACTCCCGACCGATGCTCCCGCGCGCCAGCAGTTCCGCTGGTTCTGGTTCCGCATCGTCGACCACGCGCGACGTCATGGCGATGAGCTGGCGTTCCTCGAGCTTCATCACCACGCCGCCTATCTGGACGAACAGAGCCTGGCGCTCGAGACCGCCTCGCTCGAGGCCTTCGCCAGCTTCTTCGAAATGGAGCGTCTGCGCGGCGAGCTCAAGCCACTCCCCGGCATGGTTCTGATGGTGATCGTGTGGGGGATCCTCGCGCAGCTGTTCAAGACCTATCGCCTCGGCCACCTGCCGTGGAGCGACGCCTTGATCGCCGAGGCAGAAGCGGCGGCGTGGGACGCCATCGCCGCGCCAGATCGCTCGTGAGCCCCTGGGTGGGTCCACCGAGCACTCCGACCAACGCACGCACGACGTGCCATGACCGTGGGGAACTGAAATGCAAGCTAGCGTGGATCTGCAGGGGACTGCCCCTGCGCGTTCGAAGGCCCGTACACAGCTGACCGCAGATGACTTGGCCCGTCTCGGTGTGGACGAACTCAGGGCCCTGTACGAAGCAGGTGAGCTCTTCGATCTGAAGTGCCTGGAGGGCGCGCCCAGGGGGCGCATGCTCACCCTGGCTGGTGGGCTGGGCAAGCCGACCGCTCGCAGGATGCTGGCGCGCCTGGCGAAGGCAGGCTTGTTTCCCTGGCGGGGCAAGTCGTTCTCGACCCACAGCGATGACGCGCAGCGAGGGGGCGGAGTCAACCGGCTGCTCTTGCTCGGTGATCGCTTCCCCTTCGATACCTTCGTGGAGGCCTCGGCGATCGACGGCAAGCCCTGTATCCGGCTCGACTACGACAAGCCCGAGAACCCGTTCTTCATTCGCGTGATCCGAGACGAGCTGCGGGAGGTCGCGAAGGACCTCTACCTTGGCCCGGCGATGTTCGACGGCAAGCGCCCGGAGCTCGTGCTGTGGTTCGCGATCGATTGCCGCTGAACGGTGCGCTGTCGGGGCACTGGCTGATCACGGGCGCGGGGCGCGGCATCGGCGCGGCCGTCGCCCGTGAGGTGCGAGGCCGAGAGCCGAGTGCACAGCTGAGTCTGGTGGATCTCGACGGAGAGGCGGCGCGGGCTGTGGCCGCGGAGCTCGGGCGGGCGACGGGGTTCGAGACGGACCTCTCCCAGGTGACGCGCTTGCCCGAGCTGCTCCGCGAGCTCCAGGCGCGAAGCGGACCCGTCGATGTGTTGGTCAACAACGCTGGCGTGATGTGGGTCGGTGACGCGACGGCGCTGTCCGCGGAGCGCAGCGAGGCGCTGCTGACCATCGACTTGCTGGCGCCCGTACGCCTGGTCCAGCTGGTGTTGCCAGACATGAGGCGCCGAGCGCGCGGCGGCATCGTGAACGTCGCCAGCTTGGCTGGAGTGACACCGCTGCGCGGCTGCACCGTGTACGCGGCGGCGAAGGCAGGCGTCGCTCACTACTCCGAGACGCTGCGCGCCGAAATGCTACCGCACGGTATCGATGTCTTGACGGTGTACCCCGGGCCAGTGCGCACGGAGCTCGAGCGCGAGGCTCGACGGGGCCTGCGTGCGACGTGGGCCAGCCGCGCGGCGCCCGTCGGCGAGCCCGAGGTGCTCGCGCGTCGCATCTACGAGGGGCTGCGTTTCGGTGCGCCGCGTGTGGTGTACCCCCGGAGCTACGAGCTGGCCTGGCGCTTCCCGCGCCTGGCGTCGTGGATCACGGCGCGCTTCTCACCCCCGGCCCATGCTCCAGAAGTCGAGCAGAGGGACCAGGCGCCGCCGGTCTGCTCGGACGGGGCCCGCGAGCATCAGACGCTCGCGCACTCGGGGTAGGCGAGGGTGAAGTGGCGTAGCTCGGCCGCGTTGCGCGGTACGTAGATCACCACGGAAACACGACGATCGTCGAGCAGATCCAGCAGTCGCGCGGGCTCCAGGCGATAGGCCAGCGCGGGCAAGCCGCGGCTGCGGGGTGGCTCTTCTCCGAGGTGCTCGAAGAACAGCCGGAGCGAGCCGAGCCCAGGGGCGTCGCGTAGCGCCCCGGTCTGCTCCTCGGCGCACACCACGAGGGCGCAGCTCCCACAGCGTTGCGCTTGCTCCGCCAGCTTCTTGAAAGCCGGCTCATCGTGATCCGCGCCCTGCGCATAGTACACCGGGATACCCTGCATGGCCGCGCAGTTTGACAGTGCCGCTGGCGTAGTCAAAGCCGCGGGTGCTCGGCGTATGCGAGAACCGTGAGTAGGCGGCGCGGGCGGTGTTGGGGGACCCGAGCCGGGTTGCTACCCTGAGGCTGCTCCGGGCACGCCGGTGCTAAGCCAGGGGAGAGCCATGTCGAGCAGCGTCACCGAACACGTCGAGCACAGGTCGCCAGGCAGCGCTCGCGCCATGCCGACTCCTCGCAGATCCACGGACTCGGTCTACGAGTGCGAGCCCTTCGGGCTGCCGTTCTTCGGTCTGGAGAGTGACGCCGGCGCGGCGCCAGTGCGCTACCAGTTCCGACGCGAGCTGGACGTCTCGCCCGCGCGTCTATGGCAGATCCTGGAGGATCCGAAGTCGTGGCCCGTATGGGCAGCGCCCGGCATCGTCGAGGTCGAGTGGACTACCGCCAAGCCCTACCAGGTGGGCACCGAGCGCACCGTGTTCTTCATCGGGGGCATGGAGGTCTACGAGCGCTTCATCGCCTGGACTCCGGAGCGCGAGATGGCTTTTTGTTTCCGTGGAGCAACGCAGCGAGTGTGGTGGCGCTTCGGAGAACACTACGCCATCCGACCCCTGGGCGCCGATCGCTGCGAGCTCACGTGGACCGTCGCTTACGAGCCGCGCTTCGTGTTCGCGAAGATCCACGCACTGGTCGGCCCGTTGATGCGCCTCTCGCTGAAGCGCTACGCGGACGGTCTGGTCAAGTATTGCCGGCGAGCGCGCAACGGGCCCTGAAACGACCGCGACATTTCGGGGACTTGTTGCGTACGTCTCGCGGCTCTACGCTGCGCCAATGTCCCTGGTGCTGCACTACGCAGGCATGTCCCGCTACAACGCGTGGATGAACGAGAAGTTGCTGACGGTCTGCGACACCCTGAGCGACTCCGAGTTGCGCTCCAATCAGGGCCTCTTCTTCAAGTCGGTGCTCGCGACCTTGAACCACCTGCTGTTGGCGGATCGGATCTGGATGCTGCGCTTCACCGGTGATCGTGAACGCTACGTATCGCGTTCCGCCGACGGCAGCGCCATGCAGGTCACCGGGCTCGATCACGTTCTCTACGACGACTGGGAGGCGTTCAAGGCCGAACGCCGCAAGACCGACGCAGATATCGACGCCTGGGTCGAGGAGCTGGACGAGGGGGGGCTGATGGTGCCCATGAGCTACAAGACGTCCAGCGGTCTGGAGTTCAGCCACCCGACTTGGCAGGCGGTGAGCCACATGTTCAATCATCAGACGCATCATCGCGGTCAGGTGACGGCGGCGCTGACGCGACTGGGCAAGGACCCTGGGATCACGGACCTCGCGGTGATGTTCCGCGGCTAGCCCGCGCGCGCCCGCCATTGCGACTGCTCCAGGCGCTGCCCGGTCTGCGCACTCGCGACCTGCTTGGTCACTCGAGCAAGCGTTCACTGAGCTCCCAGAGGCGACTCGCATCTCCCGGGTCGATCGAACTGGAGTGAATGTCCGCAGGGATATAGCTGGCGGTCAAGCGTCGTGGCTCGTCGTCCAGAGCAGAGATGTCGCAGTCTTTCAGGTAGACGCCGCCGACGCCCGCCAGCATTGGGCTGGTGGCAGCGAAGACGATCGTCGCGGCGCCTTGGGCTGGCGTCTTCTTTCCTGCGCGGGGATCGATGATCGGCGCTCCCGCCTCGTCGACCAGACCCATCGCGCGCAATGCTTCGGGCCCCGCGGCGCTGTTCAGTTTGGTGCCCACCACGACTCCCGGGTGAACGGCGTAGGCGCGCACGCCATCAGGTGCGTAGCGCCGATCGAGCTCCACCGTGAAGAGCACGTTGGCCTTCTTGGACTGACCGTACGCTGCGCTAGGGTCGTACCCGAGGGTGAAGTTCGGATCGTTCCAACGGATCGCGCCGAAGCGTTGGGCGCCGGACGACACGTTCACCACGCGCGCCCCGCGGGCAGCCCGCAGCGCGGGCAGCAGTGCGAGGGTGAGCTGGAAGTGTCCGAGGTGGCTGGTAGCGAACTGCAGCTCATATCCGCGCGGGTCTGTCTGCAGGCTCTTCGGAGCCGGAGGAGCCGCGTTGTTGATCAGTATTTCCAGCGGATCTCCGCGGTCGAGGTAGCGCTCCGCGAAAGCCGCGACGGACCTTGGATCGATCAAGTCGAGCTGGCTCACCTCGGCGTCCTCGAGGCCTTCGAGTTCGAGCCGAGCGCGCCGTGGATCCCTCGAGGCGACTGTCACGGATGCGCCAGCCCGAAGCAGGGCGCGGGTCGTCTCGCGTCCGAGTCCCGAGTGGCCACCGGTGACGATGGCGTGTTTGCCCTTCAGATCGATGCCGCGGATCACGTCGTTCGTCGTGGACTCGGCGCCAAAGCCCGTGCCGATGGGTCGCTGTTCGTGCGTCATGACCAGTACCTACCGCCTAGGGGGCTGGCTGGATTGGAAGGAACGGACATCTCGAGAACCTCTTCGCTTGACGGTGTCGGCAGACGCACCAGAACTCAGGGGATGCATGCACGAGCCAGCGCTGAGCTGTCCCGAGTCATCGAGCGAACGAGCTGGCTGTCGGCACTCGGCCACGAGCGCCGCGTGGACCGCCTGCCCGATGGACGCACAGCGCTCGTGGTGCGTGTGCTGGGGGCCGAGCGGGGTGAGGTGCACGTGCTGGGGCCGCGCACTCAGGCGACGCTCAAGCGCGCGACGTTCGAGCGCGCGTTGCTCGTGCAGTTCAAGCCGGGTTGCTCCGCTTCACTGCTCGGTGTGCCTGCTCGTGAGCTCACCGATCGCTACGTACCGTTGGAAGACCTGTGGGGGCGAGCTGCGGCGACCCTTGCCTCGGATCTGGTTCGTGCGCCGGATGCTGGTACCGCCCTCGTGCACCTCCAGCGCGCCTTCACCGCGCGTCGCGGCTCCAGGTGGCGGCCGACATCGGCTGGCCTCGCGCGCCACGCGGCCTACTTGCTCGAGCACGAGGACTCTCGCGTAGAGGGTGTCGCGAGGCGCCTCGGCGTAACCTCCCGCCATCTCCGGCGGACGTTCGACCAGTGCATTGGCGTTGCCCCCAAGAGCTTCGCGCGCGCTGCTCGTTTGCAGCGCGCGGTGCGTATGCTGAACAGGTCGAACGACTGGGGGAGCATCGCGCTCGAAGCGGGCTACTACGATCAACCCCACCTGATCGCCGAGTTCCGCTCGCTCGTGGGCCTCACGCCGGGTGCTTTTGCCGAGCGCGTCCGCAGATAGTGTCCGTTGATCAGCCACGCAGGCTGCTGGAAGACGCAGTGCTCCAGCAGCCCGCTAGACCGGGATGTCCTCCCACGGGACGCGGTCGACATCCTTGCGGAAGGCTTCGACGATGACATTCACATCCCAGATGCTGCGGGAGAGCTTGACTGCATCGAGGTACATGCAGCGCTCCGCGACTTGCTTCAGGTCGAAGTTCCAGTAGCAGCTCATCAGCGGATTGATCCAGAGCTTCGAGCCGGTGGTGCGGCTCGTGCGGTGGACGTCGCCATACTCGCCCTCGATCGCGCTCGCGATGCTGTTCCCAACGATGCTCTGGGCAGCGGGCATGCGAGCGTTCGTGAAGGCGATGGCGTCGCAGAGCAGCTGCGCCTCGGGCATTTGGGGCAACAGCGCCAGTGTGCCGAGGTAGCCGCCCCGCTGGCTGAGGGCGGCGACGTTCCTCAGAAAGTGTGCGTGGCAAACCCCGTGGAACCGGTCGATGCCGAAGCCGAGACAGCACACGAGCGTGTCAGTGGCGTCTAGCTGACTGACGGCGGCGAGACTGGTCACGTCTTCTTGAGGTGTCCCGAGACCGGCTTCGTCGCCGCGCATCAAGATGTCGGTGCCGCCGTCGACCAGCACGACGCAGTCGAAGGCCAGCTCTGTCTGAAGCGCTCGGTAGCTGGTCAAGAGCGGAACCGCCCCTGTCTTCTCGAAGGCGTAAACAGGCACCTGCAGGCCTCGCTCCGCGAGGAAGTGGGTCAGATAGCCTTCGGGGAAATACCGGGCGGGACCATCGCTGTCCGTCGTCACCTCGACGCAGTGAGGCGTGACTCTGCGACCCGTGACCTCGCTCAGCGACGTGAACGACGAGTTGGCGAGGGATACCGCCTTGCCTTGCTCCCGTAGTAGCGCGAACAACGGCAGCGCGCTGAATACGTCGAAGCCCCCGCCCGCACCTGCGAACAGTATGTGTCTTGCCTGGTTCAGGCGTTGGAGCAATGGGGACTCGGCGAGTCGATACATGGGCTCGTCTCCTCGATGAGTGCAGGGCGGTCTCCGCACACACCGAGTTGTAGCTCAGCAGGCTTCGGGGCGGTGGGGCTGTCTTTGCCTCTCGCCTTTGGGTATCGTGCGACCGATGCCGACCGAGCCCCGCGGTAAGCGCCTCTCGTGGCTCCTGGTTTTGGGGGTGAGTAGCTCTGCGGCTTGCGCGGGGAACTCACCGCCTGCGTCAGGTTCCGGAGCGGCTGCTCCTGTCGCCGT
>JAGQIY010000417.1 GCA_020430865.1 Myxococcales bacterium | reverse complement strand
CGCCCCCCTGTCCCTGGGCGAGATAGATCCCGCGAGCGGCGTGTTCACTGCCAACGGGATCGTGGGTGGCTCCGCGGTCTTGACCGCCACCCTCGCAGACGACTCCGCGGTGAGCGCCACGGCGACCATCACGGTCAACCTCGAGCGGACGCTGTTCGCGGGGGGAGCGCCGATGGATTCGGGTACTCACTTCGGCACGCTGGTTCAAGACGCTGGCAGAGCTGCCGGCCTGGTGTATCCCCTGGACCAGGCCGTGATGCCGCAGAACGTTTTCCCCGCGGATGTGCAGTGGCTCAACGGAGCCGCGGGGGACATCTTCCGCGTCACGCTGGAGAAGCCACACGCTGCGGTGACCGCCTACGTGCTGCACGGTGGCGCTGGTTTCAACAACGACTATCTGGTCGACGTGGGGGCCTGGCGTTCCATCGCTCAGACCGATCCCGACGACCCGGCGACGATCCGCGTGGACCGCTGGGATTCTGCGGCGAACGAGGCGATCCAGGCCGAGACGCCTGTCGAAGTCACCTTCGCCAAGGGGGCGCTGACCGGCAGCGTCTACTACTGGGACATTCAGGAAACGCGGATCAAGCGCATCGACGACGGCACCGGTACCGCGGTCTCCTTCATGCCCACGCCGCCGGCGAGTTCTGGTGGCGGTCAGAACTGCATCGGTTGCCACTCGGTTTCCAACAGCGGTCGCTACATGGCAGGCCGCCTCGGCCCCGGCAACAACATCGGCGGCGTGTTCGACCTGACGGCGGACCTCACTGGCAATCCGCCGCCGTCCCTTTGGCCGATCAACGACGGCTCCCTCAAGTGGTGGGACAGCTCCTGGAGTCCGGACGACACTCGCCTGGTCGTGAGTTTCCAGGCGGATAGCACTCGCGAGATCAAGATCTACGATCCCTTCGCTGGCACCGAGGTGGCGGTCACAGGAACGCTTCCCAGCGGCTTGCAGCCGTCTTGGTCGCCGAGTGGTGCCAAGATCGCCTACGTGTCCGACGCCAACAGCTGGGGTGGGCAGTTCACTGCGGGGAACATCTCCATCCTGGACGTCACTGGTCCCGACACGTTTGGCGGCGTGACCCAGGTCCACGTGGCCTCTTCGCTGTCCGCCCAGCCCGAAGGCGGCGTCGCCGATAGCTATCCAACCTGGGCGCCGGACTCGGGGCGCATCGTGTTTGCGCACGGAACTGGATCACGCAGCGACGCACCCGATGGCAAGGTCTCGGCGCTCTACATCATGAACGCCGATGGCAGCAACGTCCTGCGCTTGGACAAGGCCTGCGGCGCCGGCGTCGACAACTTCCAGCCGAACTTCTCCCCGTTTGACGAGGGCGGCTATTTCTGGGTCGTGTTCCTCTCCAGACGAGACTACGGAAACGCAACCGCTGGTACGCGGGGCACTCAGCGTCAGCAACTCTGGGTCGCGGCCATCGGCAAGGATGGCACCGTGGACCCGAGCCACGTGCCGTACTGGCTACCGGGGCAAGACCCTCAGCACAAGAACATCGCTGCCTTCTACGCGCCGCGCGCGTGTCGCGAGGATGGCGACTCGTGTGCGGTGAACAGCGAATGCTGCGGTGGAGACTGCCGACCCGACATGAGCGGCAACCTGGTGTGTGCGCCGCCGCCACCGGAGAAGTGCCGTCAGCTGAACGAGACCTGCTCTACCTCCGCGGACTGCTGCGATGAGCGAGAGTGCGTGAACAACGTCTGCGTGGATCAAATCCCGAAGTAGAGCTGTCCAGCTAGAGTCCGGCTTGCTCGGCGCAGCGTGGGCGCCGCGTTCGACTCGCTCCTCGCCCCGGGGTCGTGCTGCAGCGCGTGAACCACTCATCGAGCTCGGGGAGGGCATTCGATGAACTCAACCGGCGCGGGCGGCGGGGGATGACCGCCGCTCGCGGTCGAGTCAGGACCTTCATCGAGTCACTGGCGCTCCGCCCACGCGCTCGCGCCCCGCTGCGCCAGACCTTGCGAGACAAAACGATCCCGACAACCTCTTTCGTCGCGACTGAGCCTGTTCAGCTTGCTGTCGTTGCTGGCAGACTCTCGCGCGCAAGGAGGCGGCTGTGAGACGAGGGACAGGCTTGAGTGGAGTGACCAGCGCGTCGGCGGCGCTGATCGCTGTTTGTCTCGCCGGCAATGCAGGGGCACAGACCGGGGGCGCACCTTCAACTACGCCGCCCCCCGAGGAGGCTGCGCCGGCGCGCGCAAAGCGCGCCGTCGAGTTCTCCGCGGGCGCAAAGGCGCTGCTTGGTGGGAGTCTGTGGGGCACGCCTGAAAATATTCCAGGTGGATATGAAGGCCTGGGCTTCGCGGGGTCTGCGGGCGGCTTCGCGTACGGCGGCGCAGGGTACTTCGAGGCGCGCTTCATCGAGTACCTCGGGCTGGAGTTCGACATCGGCTTCGGCCACACCAAGCTCGGGCGGACCGTGACCTACAACGGCACGGTGGACGTGGATGAGAGCGTGGAGATGTCGGAGACGCGCGTGGGCTTGCTGTTCAAGGGCGTCATCCCGACGCCTTTCGGTCGCTTCTGGCTGGGGCTCGGGCCGCTGAAGGTCTTCTCGGGGGACCCCGACGCCCAGCTCGAGGGGGCAACCTTTCCCGACGGATTCATACAGGCGAAGGCCAAGGACTCGACCATGCTCGACATGGGGCTCGGCCTCGTGATCCACGCGGGTGATGTGATCGAGATCCCCGTCGAGCTACGGGCGGCGAAGAACCTCAGCCAGGAAGCCGACTGGGACCAGCGCGTGAAGCTGCAACAGACTGGCACTCAGGTCACTGGCTATGAAGTCACCGCGCAGAGCAGCTGGGACTTCCGTCTGGGCTTCGGCATCGGCGCGCGCTTCTAGGCGCGCCCCTGTGGTGGCCGCTTTCTGGCGCGTTCGTCTTCGTGGCGCGCCGTTGCACTTGCTTGGAGACGCTGTGGCGACACGACTTGGCTTGATGGGAACGCTGGCGGCGACGCTGTCCATGAGCGCCGTGGCGCTCGCGCAAACCCCGCCACCTTATTCGACGGCGCAGCCCTATCCGCCGGCGCAGCCCTATCCGACGGCGCAGCCCTATCCGCCGGCGCAGCCCTATCCGACGGCGCAGCCCTATCCGCCGGCGCCACAGCAGCCCTATGGTCCGCCGCCCTATGGCTCACAGCCCTACGGTGCGCAGCCCTACCCGCCGCAGACGGCTCCAGCGCGTCCCGCCGAGCCCCGTGAGGAAGAGCGGCCGTTCGCTGCTTCGGCGGGCCTGAAGGTACTGCTCGGAGGGAGTGTCTGGACTGCCCCGGACGACGTCCCCGATGGGTACGAAGGGCTCGGATTCTCCGGCGTCGGGGGTGGCTTCGGGTACGGCGCCGCGCTCTACGCCGAGGGGCGTATCGCCACCTACCTGGGGCTCGAGTTCGACCTCGGGTACGATCACACGACTCTGCGGCGTCAGGTGACGTTCGACAAGGTCGTCGATGGCGATGAGAGCTTCGTATCCTCCGGGATCTGGTTCGGTTTCCTGATCAAGGGCGTCATCCCGACCCAGTTCGGTCGCTTCTGGTTGGGGTTGGGGCCGAGGTTCATGAACCCCAGCAGCAACGAGGCCAAGCTGGACAGTCAGGACATCCCGGTGGAAGCCGGCGCGGTCCGAGCGAAGGGCGAGAGTTCGACGATGCTGGACATGGCCCTTGGTCTGGTGATTCACGCAGACGAGACCGTGGAAATCCCCATCGAGCTGCGCGCCGCCAAGAACCTCAGCCAGGACGCGAGCTGGCGGGATCGCGTCGACGTCAAGGAGCTCGACGCCGCAGGGCAGGTCACGAGCTACGAAGTGAAGGCGCAGAGCTCCTGGGACTTTCGCCTCGGCGTCGGGATCGGCGCGCGCTTCTAGTCTAGTCTAGTGTCCTGACACGAACAATGAATGACGAAGTGGCGGGGCGATCTCGGACCGCCCCGGCCGCCGCTAGCTCAGAGCTCGGTCGAGCAGCTCTTGCTGGATCACGTGCAGCCCGAGGATGTGGTTCAGCAGGATGTCGTTGCGGACAGCCTTGGCGTGGTCCGTCTCTCGGGCTGAATCCGCGAGGAACTTGCTCAGGCGCTCTGGGTCGAAGAGCCCCAAGGCCTTGACGTGGTCTGGGGTCAGGCGCTCGTTCAAGATCTCGTCGATCGCCTGCCGCTTCTTGCGGTCGGTGTGCGCTGGCGGCGCCATGAAGGCGAACTTCTCGCGCTCGTACAACACCTGGGGCAGCACGCCGCGCATCGCCTCGCGGAGGACCCACTTCTCGATGCCCTGCTCGCTGATGCGGAGTCGTGGCGGTAGGGTGCGCGCGAACTCCGCGACATGCTGATCGAGGAACGCCGGACGCGACTCCATCGAGTTGGCCATGTCTACCCGATCGCCTCCCCAGGTCAGGATCTGACCCTCGAGCATGGTCTTGATCCAGGTGTACTGGACCTTGTCGAGGGGGTGGCGCCCCTTGAGCTTGTGGGCGTCGAGCTTGTCGGCGATGGCCTGCACCGGGTCGTAGTCCCTGAGTTCTTCGAGCACGCCGTCGGCGAGCAGCGGGCGTCCCTGAGCCAGCGTGAGGAGCCAGCTCTGAAGCCAGGACGGCGTGAAGCCGACGAGCTCGTCGAACGCCGGATGCGCGGCATCTTCCTCGGTCAACACCGAGCCCTTGAACACGGCGTTGCGCTCGGCCATCGCGGACTCCGCAGCGCTACCCCGTACCGCGAACTCCGGGGCGTGTCGGAACATGTCGCGCTTGAAGAACACGTAGCCACCAAAGAGCTCATCGCTGCCTTCGCCGGTCACCACGACCTTGTAGCCGCATTCCCGCACGCGCTTGCTCATGTGCCACTTGGCGACGCCCAGGGTGTTGTAGAACGTGCGCTCGGAGTGCCACACCGTGCGAATGAAGCTGTCCCCGTACAGCTCCTCGGCACCGAGCTCCAGGATCTCCTGATCGGCGCCGGTGCTCATCGCCATTTCGGTGGCGATGGCGGCTTCGTCGTAGGCCTTGTTGTCGAAGCTGATGGTGAAGGCCTTCACCGGTGACTGTTGCAGGGCGGTGGCCAAGCCGAGCATGGAGCAGCTGTCGATGCCGCCGCTCAGGTAGCAGCCCACCGGAACGTCGGCCTCCAGACGTGCGCTCACCGCGTCCACGAGTCGGTCCTGTACCCCGCGGATATAAGGGCGAGGATCGGGATCCGGGTCGTGATCTTTCGCGTCGGGGAAGTCCATGTCCCAGTAACGATGCACGCGGCCTATCAGGCGCCCGGCTTGCTCCTGCACGATCAACATACAGCCCGGCTCGAGGGCGTGGATCTCCTCGAAGGACGTGGTCCCGGGGACCATCACCTGCATCAGCTGATTCAGCGCCGCCTTCTTGTCGAGCCTGCGCGGTACGTCGGGGTGAGCCAGCAGCGCTTTGCACTCCGAGCCGTAGACCAGCAGGTTGTCCTTCAGGTGATAGTACAGCGGCTTGATGCCAAAGCGGTCTCGCACCAGGACCAGCCGCTTCTCCTGCTCGTCGAAGATCGCGACAGCGAACTCGCCTCGCAGCTGCTCGACGAAGTCCAGCCCATAGCGCATGTAGTGGAAGAGCGCGGTCTCGCTATCGCTCTTGGTGCTGAAGCGTTTGCCCTCGCATACATATTCTGCGCGGATTTTTTTGTAGTCGTATAGCTCGCCGTTGGACGTCAGCACCAGTCCCTGCTGGCGCGCGAACAGCGGCTGTTGGCCCGTCCTCAGATCGATGATCGTGAGCCGGGTGTGTCCCATGGCCAGGCCACGTTCGCGGTCAATGTGACTGCCGCTGCCGTCGGGGCCGCGATGATGCAGTCGAGCCATCATTCGACCGAGCAAGGCGTCCGCGTTGCCCGGTAGCTTTCCAGGTTGCCAGAACCCAACGATTCCACACATGGTGGTCTCCTATTGGTGAGCCCGCGGTGCGGGCAGGTAATGTTGCGCGCCGCAGGCGCAGGGCCGATGCGTCGCGGTCAGTGGTTCCTCGCCAATGCCTGGGAGGACTCACCGGGTGACTCGTCTCACTGCGTGAGCAGGCGGATGCCGCCAGGAATGGCCGCCACGCGACCGAGCAGACAGATCAGGATCGCCTGGCGGATGAACACGGCGCCAGCCGCCTGCGCGAAGTAGAGATTGTGCGAAGTGCCGTCCAGGGACGTGTCGAGCTCCGAGCGCCTGGCCATCGGGTGGAGGATCACTGCTTCGGGCTTGAGCTTGCTCTCGGAGTGTAGCTTGTAACGGCTATCCAGTGTCTTGTAGCTGTCGCCCAGCAGCGCGATCGAGTTCATGTAAACGACGTCCAGACACTCGGTGACGTCCTCGATGTTGTTCGTGATCTCGACGGTCACGCTGCTTTCGGCGACCCAGGCAGTGAGCTCTGCGCCCAACGGGTCCGCCATCTCGGAGATCACCGTGATCTTCGTGATCCCGGCGGCGAAGGTCAGCGCCATGCGCATGAAGCTCTTCACCGCGCGCATGTTGCCTGGCGTTCCGACGATGCCGAGGTGGATGCGCTGAGACTCCGGTACCTCGGGCGCAGAGAGGATCGGTCGCCACTTCAGCAGCGTGTACCAGTCGACCAGCGCCTGGGTCGGGTGTTCGCCGGAGCCGTTGCCCGCGTTGATCAGCGGCAGCTGGAGGTTCGTGCGGATGCGACGCACCGCGTCCGTTTCCGTGTGGCGCATGATGACGAGGTCGCCATAGGTGTTCATCATCTCCCCGATGTCCTCGAGGCTCTCGCCCTTCGCGGCTCCCGTCGTCCGCCCATCGGGCACGCTGAGCACCTTGCCGTCGAGGCGCAGCACGGCGCTCTCGAAGGACAGGCGAGTGCGCGTGCTCGCCTCGAAGAAGGCGGTGATCACCAGCTTCCCGTCCAGCGGGTGGTGGCTGGCCACCTCGGACAGCTCCAGCAGCGCGGCGAATCGCGAGAGCTCCACGATCATCTCGCGATCGAACTGCCCGGCGTGGACCACCGACTGCCCGTTGAGCTGTTCCAGGCGGTCGAAGTTGATGCGTTTGTCGTTGTTGGTGAGTATCTCGTTCGGGTCGAGTCGACGACCCTTGGAGTTGGAGTGAAACGGGCCTGGCCCCGAGTGGATGCCGTCCGCAAGCTCTACCACAGCTTCCCCTCCTTCAAGTCACGCAAGAGCAGCACGATTACCAGGACGGCGCCGAACGCGGTCAGCGCGACACCGCCGTAAACCAGGAACTCAAAAAATCCGAGTGGAAATATCATTCTGCGCCTCCAGCCGGCTGGGGTGCGAGGTTTGCTTCCTCCGACTCCGTGTCGGACGAGATCTCGGGATTCAGGTCGGCCCAGTCGAACGAGTGAGGCGCGATCCAGGTGCTCACCAGCACGCAGGTCATGGAGATCACCGTGCCCACCAGCGCCGCCACGTACCAAGCCACGAGGAAGTAGGCGCAGAGGCCACCCAAGCTGCCGAGTAGCATTCCCAGGGCTGCGCCCGTCGGGTTCGTCTTCTTCGAGTAGAGGCCCATGGCGATGGGCCAGATCGTGCTCGCGACCAGCGCCCCAGCGAAGAACAGCACCGTGGCGAGAGTGCCGATGCGGGGCAGGCACACCAGCCAGGTCACTACGCCCAGACCGGCGATCACCCAGCTCGAGATCTTCTCGAGCTTGGCGTCGTTCGCCTTTGGCATGATGAACTGCTGGATCACGTCCTTGGTGATCAGATCTGCCGTCGCCGCCAGCAGGCTGTCGATGCTGGAGGCGATCGAGGAGAACACCACGACGAACACCACGATGGCCCCAGCGAACCCCAGGAGCTTCCCGGCCACCACGGGACCGACCATATCCGGTCGCACGATGTTGACGTCGAGCAAAGGGGCTGCCAGCGCGATGAAGCCGGCCGCCACGGGGATGGGCAGCCACAACAGGCCGCCAAGCATGTAGGCCTTCTTCCCGATACCTTCGCGCATGGCAAATGCGCGACTCCACCAGACGTTGCTGTGGAAGATCTCGCCCAGACCGAACAGCAGGTTGTTGAACACCGCCATGATTGCCGCGGGGAACAAGACATGCATCAGCGCCGGACGCGTCGCCTGGGTGTGGGCGTGGACCTGAGAGAGATCGACCTGAGTGAGCGTCGCGATCGCGACCACGACCACGCCGACCAGGATGATGAAGCTCTGGATGAAGTCGGTGCCAATGACCGCGTAGAGCCCGCCGAACAGGGTGTACATCACACAGACGCCCAGCACGACGGTCATGCCGAACTCGTAGCGGATGCCGCTCAGCGCCTCGAGCAACGTTCCGCCGGCCATGGCCATGCTGATCATCCAGGTCAGCGCGTAGAACAGGCTGATTGCCAGGAACAGCAGGTACGCGGCGCGCCCGTAGCGGAGCCGCACGAACTCGCCACTGGTGTATCCACGAGGCATCAACTGCCGGATGCGTTGCGCCATGGGCGCGAACAGGAACAGGCCGAAGGACGCCGTCGAGTACGCGAGCATGCCCCAGATGCCGAACTCCAGCGCGAACTGGGGAGCGAGCATCGTGGTGTTGGAGGTGACCCAGGTCGCCACCGCGGTGGCAGTGCCGAGGGCCAGGCCCACGCTGCGCCCGGCCAGCATGTAGCCGTCGAGGCCAGAGGCCTTCTTCCCCCAGTAGCGACCCAGCAGGATCCAGGCGACGCTGAACAGAGCCAGCAGCAGCCAGCCCGTGGTCTCGGGCAGGATGGTCTCGTTGATCATGGTTTCAGCTCGGCTCGACTTTCCGAGTGCCGTTCAGGACCACGAATACGATGGCCAAGAAGACGAGTGCGCCCACCGCCATCAGCCCGAGGGCCCGCGTCCGCGACCAGTGCGTGACGACCAGCTCCTGCGGCTCGGACCAGGTGCTCCAAGCGGCCTCGCCCTGCCGCGCGCGCACCCGGTAGTAGTACGAGCCATCGAGCATGCCGGACACGAAGCGGCCCTGATCGGGGCCGCGATAGAGCGTCTTGGGGTTCTCGAAGTCCGGGTCTGTTGCGCGCTGCAGTTCGTAGGTCGGTTCGGGGCCCGACTCGTGTTCGGCCTTCCAGGTCAGCGAGGAGCTACCCGCTTGCGACTCGAGGCGTGTGTCCCCAAGCATCTTTGGCTGGAGCTGCTCGGCTTGCGCCGAGGCCGCGAACAAGCACCAGGCCAGCGGCAGCGCCAGCAGCAGCGCGCCACGAAACACGGACGGGAAGCCTCGTGACTGGCCCCTCGGGTCACGACTTCGTCGGTCCAGGCACCGCGAAACGGACATACAGCGGGGGCGTTCGCTACCCGAGAGCAGCGCGGCGGGAGCCGCGGCACGGAAACTCTGTCTGAGGGAGATCTGACTGAATCTGCGGCTACTTCGAACGGAACTTACACAAAGGATCGGTCGCTCTCCCTTTCCAAGGACTCGTGCACCCTAACGGCATCGCCCCGGGATTGCCACCCGCACACCCATTCAGTTCGGGGAAACTCGCTACACTCGGCCACCGACGCTGTGTCATACGCGCGCATCGACTCGGATCGGAGTAATCTCGGGTACCTTCGACTCACTCCTTCGCGCTTCAGCATCCGCGCGGCGAGCCAGCGTGCGATGCAGGAAACGAGCATGATTTGGCACTGAGAAGACTCCCCGATCTGCTGTTCGACGAGCCACTGCCGCGGCTCGATCTCCAGCGATTGCAGCGGG
>JAGQIY010000416.1 GCA_020430865.1 Myxococcales bacterium | reverse complement strand
TTGCCTCCAATGCGCGGCGATTCTTGAGCACCTGTCAGCCATGGGTGCCGACCCGTTGCTGAGCCTGAACTGCGGGCATGAGTACACCGACGTGTTCGACGTGGCTCCGCCTCGCTGGCTACGCAACCTGGTGAGCGACGGCGACCCGGACAAGTTGCAGGCGCTCTGGGCGCTGGAGACTGGACTGCAGCGGCTGTGCCGCGCGGAAGGGGGAGAGTGATGAATAGTGAGAGAGACAGCATCAGGCAAATGCACATCGCAATTCAGGCGGCGTCAATCGCCCGCCAAGCGTGGGACCACATGCGAGAGGGGCGTGGCGCTCCGGACGTGCGCGACATGCTCCGATTCCGCGAGGAGGCCGAAGCGATCGCAGAGTTGTGGGAAGAGTCCCTGGAGGCCAGCAAATGACCAACCACACCACCGCCGAGAAGTGGCTCCGCAACGCGCCAGCGGGCGTGCGGAGTGTGGCCGATAGCGAGGGTCGCAACTGGACCTGGTGCGCCGGCCCGTTGGGTGGGTACGCGGTCTGCGAGCTGTTGGTGGATGGGATGCGCACGCGCGACCACCTCCCACCCGGCACCTACACCCTCAACTACCGCGAGGGCCTGGAGCTCAACACCGAGGAGGCGTGGGACTACCTGGCGGGTGGGGAGGAGCGGCGGGGCATCCCGTGCGACGACACTGACACGCAGGTGAAGGTGGTCGGGGAGTCTGCGTTTATCCGCGTCGCTGGTGTCTGGGACTTCACGCACAACCGCAAGCTCAACGCCAAGTTCTACACCATCGCCCCCGACGAGCCGGTCAGCAGTGAGCCCCCGTGCTGCCGCGAGGCAAGGGAGCGGGTGGCGGAGTTGGAGGGCGACGTAAGGGCGCTGGTTCAGGAGCGTGACCAACTAGACCGTCGTGTCGGTGAGCAGCATGGAGAGCTGTCCGACTTGGCAAGCAAGAACTCCGACCTCGAGGCGAAGCTGGCGGAGGCGGTTGTTTATTCCCAGAACGCAACCGACGACTACCTGCGGGTCATCGAAGAGGCCCAGAACGCAACCGACGAGCGGGACAAGCTCCGCGCGGAACTCGACGCCTGGCGCCGTGTCTTCCTCGACGAGATTCCGGGAGACTCCGACCCCAACGATGCCACGTTTTGGCCCGCACACTGGCGCAACCATGAGATTGAAACGCGTGGGAAGCTGGAGAGGCTCCGTGCGGAAGTGGAGCGGTTGAAGCGGGACTGGTGGAGCGTATGCCAGTGGCTCGCGCTGGACGACGAGAACGCCCATCCAGGGCTCGTCTGCGCGACCATCGACGACCTGCAACATCGCGCCATCACCCTCCCCGCCGACACCACCACGCCGCTGGACCTCGCGCAGCGGGCGGTGGCGCTGATGGGGGGACGGGTGCTTCGGCGACATGTCCCCGGCGGCGACATCACGGCGCCCTACTACCGCGATCACCGAATCGGCGAGGCCGGAGAGAATGAGATTTGCGACAGCGGCGGTAACACTTGGTACATGGCAAACGCGCACTCCTTGGCGCTCCTATTCTGCCACACGGAAACCGTCACCCTCGCCCCCGAGCCCGAGCCCGAGCCCGAGCGGCGCAAGCTGTCGTTTGGGGAGGCGGTGGAGGAGCTGGAGACCAATCACGAGCTGGAGTTCTCCGCGATGGTCAACGGTGAGCGACTGCTGCTCAAGTGG
>JAGQIY010000415.1 GCA_020430865.1 Myxococcales bacterium | reverse complement strand
GACTCGACACCGATCTGCCGGCGGTCAACCCGTGACAGCAGATGGAGCGCCTCGACGCCGGCCGAAGAGTGTGCCACGACATGTACGCGGTTGCCGAGGTCCAATGCGCGCATCGCCCACACAAGGACACGCGCGCGCTCCTCGAGCGTGAAGCGGTAGGTGTCGTAATAGTCACTGTAGCCCTTTCCCGGCAGGTCGAGGACCACCACTTCGCAGCCCGAGCCGTCGGCCGCGCCGAACGCCAACTCTTGCGCGAAGCGGCGGTGGGTAAAACCGTGATCAACGCTGCCGGGCAGGACCAGCACGCGGCAGGACGACTGCCCGCAGCGAAAGTAGTGCAGTCGGCCCCACGGCGAGTCGAGGTACTTGTGCGGGTCGTTGCACGTGAAGAGGGCGCCTTTCGGGTCGACGATCGACTGGCGCTCGACAGACGCGACTTTGGCGACCGCAGCTGACAGTTCGAGCTCACCGGATTCGACGAGGTTCGTACAGGTCGGGTCGAGATTGACGCAGCCTGCAAGCAGAGAGAGGGAAACAAAGAAGAAGTTCGGTTTCGGCATCCTTAGCCCAACGATTGTTGCGGTGTAGATGCCTGTCGTCGGAGCGGCGGCGGATTTCGACACCTGTGTCGATTCCGTTGACACTCAGACCGAGCGAGCGCCGCGCTCACGCAGCAGCGCGACCCAAATGACGGCGAACGGGAGCCAGGCGAGCAGGCCTCGGTTCACGAGATCGGTCTGCAGCAGCCACGGGCCAAGCCAGCCGTAGAAGCCTACGGCGACGCCGAGCCAGAAGGAGACGGTACGAGCAGATGGCTCCGGGCGCCGGGCGATCATCGAGCTGACCAACAAGCAGCAGCCATACATCACGTATACCATGACCCCGTAGCACACGATCGGGTCGTCGGATATGCAGCCCATCATCGGGGGCTCGGGCCAGGTCTCTGCGATCGTGAGCGCGATGCCTCTGTCGTGCGGCAACGCGAATAACAGCCACGTCCAGTAGACGATGGCGAGACAGAAGTAGCCCTGCGCCCATCGCAGGGCAGAGCGGAGGTGGCACTGGAACAGCGCGAACGCAGCGAGTGCCCCAGCCGAGTAGGCGGCGATATCAGAGGCCATGAGCACCCATTCGGCCGGGGTCGAGGCACGCAACGTCGGCGCCCGGATCAGGACTTGGAGCCAGCTCACGAAGTCCAGGGTCAGCAGCGCGGCGAACATGCTGCCGGCGATACCGATCCATAGCAGCGCCTCGTTGCGCCCCTGGCGAAGGCTCCGCACGATGTTCCACAGGCTGCAAATCCACGCGAAGGCGCATGTCAGACCATAGAGCAGCACATGCGCGATAACGAAGTTGAGCCACGCCGCGAAGAGGACCACGACGGCCGTGGTGGTTACCCCGATCCAGGACATGCGTCGCCAGAACTTGGCTTCGGCCAGATGGTGACGCAGGCCGTCGAGTTCGGGGCTCTCAGCTAGATGTTCCTGCAGTAACTCGCGGAGGAGGTCCTGCGATTGCCGGCTGCGCTTAGCTTTCACGTTCGGGATCCTCCGAGTTGAAGTAGCCCCTTAGTGAGTCTCTCGCGCAACGGAGGCGGCACGAGACCGTCGATGGCGAAATGCCAAGCAGTGCTGCGACGCCACTGCAGGTGAAACCCTCCTTGAAGATCAGCATCACGACTTCAACTTGGTTTCGGGGTAGGCGGTCCAGCGCCTGAGTGACCGCCTCATTTTCGGCGAGTCGATCGAGTGCGCCACGCACCGTCGCCACCAGTTCGACGTCGGACAGAGGCGTCCCAGTCCGGAGCCCTTCCTTCCGATGTCGATCGATTGCCTTGTTTCTCGCGATACTACAGATCCAGCCTTCGAATCCGCCGGTCTTCCGCTGAGTGTCGAGCTTTTCCAGTGCATTCAGCCAGGTTTCCTGCGCGACGTCCTCGACGTCCGCCGAGTCCCAGGCAGGGAACTTCGCGCGGATAGCGGCACGCACCGACGGCCCGATAAGTGAGTAGAGATCGCCGAATGCTGCCCGGTCACCATCCCGAGCCCGAACCACGAGGTCGAGTACTTCAGGAGCTTTGTGGTTCCGCATGGCAGTCAGCATCTGGGGGCGAACACTCCCCAGTCGTCAGAGGGGCATCGGATTTTGGAGTCGATCGGAGTTTTTTCAGCTCCGGCCCTAACCGACTGCACCACGATCCGTTACCACGTGATCCAGATCGTATGTGAGACTTGGTTGCCGCCGCCGCAGCTCGCAGCATCGCGCGAACCATCCTCGCGACGCCCAACAAGATCGTTAGCGCTGGACCGGGAGACGAAGGGGCTGCATTTCCGAGGCTTGACTGTCAGACGCAGAAAAACGGCAGACCTGACGAGCGATCAACCAGGTCCGCGTCGAATGCCGACGTGGCGACGCGATGCAGGACGCGGCGGCGACACCAACCACGGCGTCGCCCCATCACCACCGTCACCCCTCGTCCGTCTCGATCTCCAGCGTCAGCGCAGGACCGCCCTCATCCACCACCGCCGCCGGCGCCGTGTGCGCCATCAGCTCCGCGGCCGCAGCGTGCAAGTCGATGTTCTTGCGCACGGAGGTTCGCTGGTAGTCCGGGAAGCCCGTGCCGGTCGGCACCAGGTGCCCGAGGATCACGTTCTCCTTCAGCCCCAGCAGCTCGTCCCGGCGGCCAGCGAGCGCCGCCTCGGTCAGCACCTTGGTCGTCTCTTGGAACGACGCGGCGGAGATGAACGACTCGGACTGGAGGCTCGCCTTCGTAACGCCGAGGAGCAGAGGCGCCGCGGTGGCCGGCTTCTTCTTGGCGGTGCGGAGCTCTTCGTTGGCGTTGCGGAAGCGGAACTTGTCCACCACTGCGCCGGGCAAGAACTCGCTGTCGCCCGCGTCCTCGATCTGCACCTTGCGCATCATCTGGCCGAGGATGATCTCGATGTGCTTGTCGTCGATCGTGACGCCCTGCGAGCGGTACACGTTCTG
>JAGQIY010000414.1 GCA_020430865.1 Myxococcales bacterium | reverse complement strand
CCCCTTGGCTACGCCGAGCCGCCGCACTCACAGAGTCGAGTAGTAGTACCTTCCAGGGCGCTCGGGTACCGCTAGCGTCTCTCACACCCTCACGTTTTCCTCCGCTTTGGGCCTGCTCCCCACCGGCTTCGGGGCGGGCGGGTGCGGGTTTTTGGGGGAGAGGAACGCTTTTTTGTGATCCACGACGCTATCCACAGCCGGTTCCGGACAGCCTGTGGATTTCTTGGGGGCGGGTGCGCGCAGACGCTTGAAACGCGCCCCGAGCGCGAGCGCGAGCGCTGCTGAGTTACGCACAGGTGCGAAGCCGATATCGAGCGAGGCCGCCGCGCGTCGGCGCGGCATCAGATCGCCGTTGCGTTGGCTCCTCAGATTGAGCAGGAAGCGATCCCTCCGGGTGTGCTGCAACTGGGTAAACCCCAACCGTTCCGATTCGTTCTAGGCTCCGTCCTCCCGTGTTCTCTCCCGATACCATCCGCAACCTGGTGCTCACCTTGGTGGTGATGCTCCTGTCGTTGAGCGTGCACGAGTTCTCGCACGCTCTGGCGGCGGATACGCTGGGTGATGACACGCCACGTAGCCAGGGGCGGCTGACGCTCTCCCCCCTGGAACACTACGACGTGTTCGGCACATTTCTGATCCCGATCGCAGCGGCGTTCTTCGGGTCCGTGCCGATGATCGGCTGGGCGCGGCCCGTGCAGTTCAACCCGACGCGCCTGACGCGGAAGCTGACGATGCGCACCGGATCGATGATCGTCGCCGCCGCCGGGCCGCTCTCGAACCTGCTGCTTGCGTGCCTGAGCTACGCGGCGCTCGCGATCTGCCATCGCAGCGGCTTGCTGGCGAGGGGTGGTGTGCCACTGCTCGCCTTCCTGAGCGCGATGGTGCTGACGAACCTCGGGTTGTTCATCTTCAACTTGCTGCCGATCCCGCCGCTGGATGGCTCGCGGCTCCTGCCCAGGCGCTTCGACGGTGTGCAGGAGAAGGTCGCGCCGTTCTCGTTTCTGGTGCTCCTGGTCGTGGTCAGTCGGTTTGGCGGCGTGATCCGTCAGCCTGTCGACTGGCTGCTGCATGGGTTCGAGAGCGTGGCCCAGGCGCCGATTGGAGGCTTCTGATGAGCGACGAGAAGGCCGCTCAGGAAGAGCCAGTCAGTCGCCTCGCGGAAGTGGCGGAAGCCCGTGCGCCCGAGCGCCCAGACGCCGCAGAGGCGTCCGCGGGCGAGGACGTGTCCGGGAGCAAGCCAGAGGAAACCAGCCTCCTCGCTGGCTCCGACGCCGGAGACGCGGAGGTGCCTTCGGGCGACCATGCGCACGCACCTTCGGGCGACCATGCGCACGCACCTTCGGGCGAGCCGAGGAGCACGCTCGATGTCGTGGAGTCGTCCACCGAGTCCTCCCAGGCCACGTCACAGACGAACGCGGAAACGGGCGCGCCCGCGGTGGAGCCGACCGAGGCTGAACGTCGCGCGGCCGAGCTCCGCGAGGCGGTGGAAGCGACGGTCGATCCCAACGCCTATCGAGTTCAGCTTCCCAGCTTCGAAGGGCCGCTCGATCTGCTGCTGCATCTGATCCAGCAGCACGAGCTCGACATCCTGGACATCCCCATCGCCTTCATCGCTCAGAAGTACAACGAGTACCTGAAGTTGATGGCGGACTTGAACATCGACGTGGCCGCCGAGTATCTCGTGATGGCCGCCACGCTGACACACATCAAGTCCAAGATGCTGTTGCCTCCGGACCCCAGCCAGGCGGACGAGGACGCAGAGGACGGCGAGGAAGAGGACCCTCGCGCCGAGCTGATTCGGCGCCTGCTCGAGTACCAGAAGTACAAGCAGGCGGCAGAGGACCTTGGCAACCGTGATCTGTTCGGCCGCGACATCTTCGGTCGCGGTATCGAAGCCCCCACGGTGGATGGCCCGGCGCCGCTGGCGCAGATTGGCGTCTTCAAGCTGCTCGATGCGTTCCAGTCGGTGCTCGACCGCGCCAAGAAGACGATGGATCACACCATCGACCTCGAGCGCTTCTCGATCACCGACAAGATCAACGAACTGAGCGGGGTGCTCAGCAGGCGCCCACACTGCCGCTTCGAGGAGCTATTCGGCGAAGAAGCGACCCGCGCGGAAGTGGTGGTCACCTTCCTCGCCTTGCTGGAGATGACACGGCTGCGGATGATCCGCATCGAACAGGCGGGGCCGTTCGAGACCATCTTCGTGAGTCTCGCGGTTTCGCCCGACGAGGAGTCGAGCGAGAACCTGGATTTGCCCGACGGAATCGTTCCACCTCAAGCGTTCGCGTCCGCCGTCGAACCCGACGAGCCGGACGAAGCGGGTCCTGGTGTCCCACGGCATGACGGAGGCGACGACACTATCGCCGACGAGGCCGACGAGGCCGACGAGGCCGACGAGGCCGACGAGGCCGACGAGGCCGACGAGGATAACGCAGGCGCCGCTGACGTCGACGAGCCCGACGAGGCGGATGCAGGCGCCGCTGACGTGGACGCCGGCGTCGTCGAGGAGACCGACGAAGCGCCCAGCGACCCTGGTGCTGACGTCGACGAAGCGCTCAGCGACCCCGCCGCTGACGTCGACGCCGACGAAGCGCCCAGCGACCCTGGTGCTGACGCCGACGAAGCGCTCAGCGACCCCGCCGCTGACGTCGACGAGGCCGACGAGGACCACCAGGCGGACGCAGGCGCTGCTGAGGTCGACGACGGAATCGTCGAGGAGACCGACGCAGCGCCCAGCGAGCCCGCCGCTGACGTGGACGCCGGAATCGTCGAGGAGGCCGACGAAGCGCCCAGCGACCCCGCCGCCGCAGCAAACACCGCCTCCGACCCGACTTCCGCAGCCGCTGACCCGGTCCCCGGCGCAGTAACGAGCACGAGGGGGCTCCCCGGGGATGCAGCGGCGACCTTGGGGGGCGAAGCTCCCGAGCACGAACCGCCCGGAGACCTTCTAGAACCCGCCGATGAGTCAGCGGAGATCGACACCCCGCAACCCGATCCGATCGATGACACCCCTGAAGCATCGACGCCGCCAGGGAACGACGAGCAAGACTGATGGCCCAAGCGAAACGCGCCAAGCGCAGTGACAAGACCCCGCGGAAACCCGCCTCCGAGCAAGCGGAGCAGGCTATGGCGAGCAAGTCCAAGGCCCGTCAGGTGAAGCCGAAGCAGCCCGGGAAGACCTCCGCCAAGCTCGGCGAGGGCCTTTCGAACGAGTCCGACCAGGCCGAGGTCGTGGACGCCGCGGGCGAGGGGAAGACGGTGACGGAGAAGCCTTCCGGCAAATCGCGGGGCAAGCAACCCAGTAGGCAGCAGAGCAAGCCCACTCAGGTGCGGTCGAAGCGCGGCAAGCTCGGCAACGAGCCAGGCGAGGCGAGCGAACGAGCTGAGAGCGCAGACGGCGGCGGTGCTGGTGACGTCGAGCAGCAGGCGACCGGGACCAAGCCCTCGAAGGCGTCGCCCAAGTCTTCGAAGAAGTCGTCGAAGTCCTCGAAGGGGTTGCCGAAATCCTCGAAGGCGTCGCCCAGGTCCAGACCTGAGAAGCAAGCGACCGCGCAATCAGGCAAACGCAGCCAGGATCCAGCGGCCGCGATGGACGGCAGCCCGGAAGAGGTCGGGGAGGCCTCCACCAAGAAGGCGACGTCCAGGCAGCCGAACTCGAAGCCAGTCAGCAAGAAGACCGCTGCCTCGCGGAAGTCGAAGCGGGACGCCGCGAAGGTGGATGTTGAGGCTGTCGAGACCACAGACGCCTCCGCCACGCCCGCTCCCGCCGAGAAGAAGCAGGCGTCGAAGAAGGCGTCGAAGAAGGCGTCGAAGAAGGCGTCGAAGAAGGCGTCGAAGAAGGCGTCGAAGAAGGCGTCGAAGAAGGCGTCGAAGAAGGCGAACAACCTCTCCAACGAGTCGAAGACGAGTGAGAACGCGGAAGGCGACGCGATCGCGGAAGGCGACGCGATCGCAGAAAGCGACGCGATCGCAGAAGGCGACGCGATCGCAGAAGGCGACGCGATCGCAGAAGGCGACGCGATCGCAGAAGAGCCTGCGCGCGTTGCCTCCGAGGACGCCGCCAGCGCGGAAGCCGCGGGTGAGCCAGGAGGATCGGTGCTGGCGTCGAGCGACGGGGACGCGAGCGCTGGCCCTCAGCTCACTCTGATCGAGGGCGAGGCGGATGGCACCGACGGGAGTTCGTCGGGGGAGGGTGAAGCGGACGCTGCCGAAGGCGATATCGAAGACACCGAGGGCTTCCTCAGGGGCTTGATCGAGGCTGTGCTCTTCGTCTCCGACAAGCCGCTCACGGTCAAGGAGGTTGCCCGCGCGGCCAAGCTCGACAAGAAGCGCACTCAGGAGATCATCGACGAACTCCGGTCGGAGTACAGCGATCGCGGGATGGTCCTTCACGAGGCCGTGGGAGGTATCAGCTTTCGCTCGAACCCTCGCTACGGCGAGTACGTCCGCACCCACCTTGCCCAGCGTCCAGTGCGCCTGAGCCGCGCTCAGCTGGAGACGCTGGCGATCATCGCCTACCGTCAGCCGATCACGCGCCCCGAGATCGACGACATCCGTGGCGTCGACTGCGGGCCCGTGCTCAAGGGTCTACTGGAGCGCGATCTCGTGCGTATCCTTGGCAAGAAGGATGAGCCCGGTCGCCCCATGCTGTACGGCACCAGCGACGCGTTCCTGGAGCTGTTCAGCCTCGACTCCCTGAAGGATCTGCCCACGCTGCGGGAGTTCACCGAGCTGAGCGATGAGTCGAAGGACAAGTTCCAGACGGAGCTCGGTGAGGAAGCTCCAGCGGGGCCCATCGAGTTCGACGACTCGCCTGCGATGTCGCGGGACGACGAAGAGCCCATGCCTGTCGACGCTGAAGGCGAGCCGACGCAAGCCTTCAGGGAGCGCGCAGAAGACGAGTCCTTCGGGGATGACGACGAGGGCCTGGACGCGGGCTTGCTGAGCGCGGAGCTGGAGGAGATCGAGCGGCGGGAAGCCGAGCGCATGCGTAACCGCGCGGAAACGGACGACGACGACCCGGACGACGACGACCCGGACGACGACGACCCGGATGACGACGACCCGGACGACGACGACTCGGACGACGACGACTCGGACGACGACGACGAACGCGGGGGCGCACACGCCGACGTCTGGGATGAGCAGCCCCCGCGGGCTGAACTCTCCATCGAAGAGGATCCGGACGCGGCCTGGGATGGGGGAGAGGATCGACCCGGATCGACGACGGAGAGCTCAGTCGAGCAACCAGTCGGTGCTGCCGACGACGACGAGGGCGACGAAGACGGAGACGACGACGACGACGACGACGACGAAGACGAAGACGACGAAGACGACGAAGACGACGAAGACTGAGCTTCAGGTCGGCTCTGCGTAGTCCTTGGCGAGGGCCTTCACCTGGTCGAACAGCTGAGGATGGGTCAGCAACTTGCGGACGATGGACCACAGCTCCGGGTCGTTCATGCGCGCGACCCCCGTCAACGCCTTGGATTTTCCGCGTGGCTTCTTCTTGATCGCGGTCGGGCCCTGCTTCCGTAGACGCTCCATTGCGCTGACCCAACGCTTGGTGGGGAACAGCTCTCCGTCCTCCCAGGCGAGGATCTCCTTCTGCTCGAGTCCGAGGGTCTCGGCGAGCTCACGCGCCGTGCAGTTCAGTTCCTTGCGCAGTTCCTTGATGTCTTCGGGGCTCACGAGCGGGCACGGTAGTGCTGCCCAGCCAGCGAAGGAAGCAACTCGCGCCAGGATCGGTCGAAGTTCTCCGGGTGACCCCGAATCGACCGCGCCACGCCCGCTCCAACCATCCGCTCGCTGCAGGCGTTGCCTGCTTGCTGACGCTGCCGCTCGGGTGCGAGCCGTCGCTCGAAGTGCCCCAGCCTTCGGACGAATCTGGCGCGGAGATACGAGTTCACGGCGCGCCAGTGGAGGGCGGGATCGCCGCGGTTGCCCGCTTCGAGGTGCCTGGTGGCGATCCGACGGCGCTCCGAGTCTTCACGGGTAGTCTCAGCGAATACCACGAGCGCCGCATCCGCGAGCGTGACCTTCCAGAGTCCTTGACCGAGCGCGAGGTGCCTGCCCTGACCTGGAGCGGTTTCAGCGACTCGGAGGTCGCGTTCGTGGGGCCCACGCAGGGGCTCGAGGGCGGCCAGCGCTACTCGGTAGCCGCGCTCGGTTCGGGGTTGTTGTTGGAGGTGGACGTGGCCCTGGAGCAGCCCGACTTCGCGTCCCGCGCCTGGCCTCCCGCCGGCATGGGGGGCGGCGTCGCCGTCTTCTGTCCGGGCAAGTCGGTCGAGCGGCGGTTGGTCATGCTCGATGGGTGTCCGCGCTGGGCAATCGTTACCGCGGGGATTGGCGACTCGGAACTGCTAGCTGACGAGTGCTTCAGCCTGGCTCCCATCGACTCTTCGGAGGAGTCCTGCTTGGCTCCCCTCGCCGTCGACGACCTGTGGTTGCCGGCGACGCTGCTGACCAGTGACTCTGGCAGTGCGGAGCCGGCGATTGACTGCGAAGCCGACGAGCTGTCCATCGGCAGGGGCTGTCTGCGCAGTGCCGACTCCTACGTTGTCGTGCGCAAGCCCCTCGACGAGCTCTGGGCGCTGCGCCTTGGAGCGGACGTATACGGTCCTGAGGCCGCGGACTCGTTCGTGATTCGTGGTCTGACAAGCGATCGGCGGTACGACTACTCGCTCGTCGCCGTGGATCTGGCAGGCAAGGTCGCCCGCTTCCAGGACACGCTACGCACCACCAGGCCCGCCGCGCAGGTGGTGCTGAACGAGGTGCTCGCCAACCCCAACGGCCCTGAACCTGCGCAGGAGTGGATCGAGGTAGTGAACGCCGGCACACGCGTCGCTCAGCTCGAAGGGATGGTTCTGCAGGACGGAGCAGGTGAAGCGACACTCCCCAGGGCGGAACTGGCGCCAGGCGAGTACGCCCTCCTCGTCACCCCTGAGTATGATCGCGATTACCCCTTCGACCTGTCACCCTCGAAGGAGGTGCGGCTGATCGTGCTCGAACAGCTCGGTCGGAGCGGGATCTCCAACGCGGGCGAGCCGCTGATCCTGCGAGCTGCGGACGGCAAGCTGTTGTCATCCATTCCGCCATTGAAACAGGACCGAGCCGGGTATAGCGTTGCCCGACGGACACCGGAGCTGAGTGATGTCCTCACGTCCTTCCAGATCCATGGCGCACCGGGGGCGTCTCCCGGCGGAGCCAACTACTTCGACCCAGAAGACTGAGTGCGGGTGCTGGATCTCGCATCGATCTGCCCGGCCGTTGGCTGGCGCGCCAACGCAGCGCTGGTTTCAGGCGTTCCAGTGTCGAAACGGGGTGTCCTGGGGTGACTCTGTAGGTCTTGTGGTCTTCAGGCGAACGCGACCGCCGGGCGCGGCCCCCAGCTCGATGCGCAGGGAATTTCGTCGGCGGATTCGCGGCCTTTCGTCAGCCAGGCGCTGCCACCCGGTCCTCCATGCGCCGGAGCTCGATCGCTCTCCCCTGACAGACCAAGCCGGTTCCGCGACAATCTCTGCTTGGACCGCGGGTTTCAATTGACGAATGCGCGCCCGTTTCCATAAACCAAGATTAGCTTCACTGCGGCTCGTCGCGGCCGCAGCGGGGCGTCGTTAGGCCCATTGGGTTCCCCGCCCAACAACTCCGATCGCACGGCACGCACACCACTTCCCGCGCCAGCGGCCACCAAACTCCTCTCACCTGATCGCGTCCCCTCGCGACGGTGGGGCGAACTGAAACCCCAAACCCCAAAGGGGGCCAAAGTGAACCAACGAGCTACCGCCAACGCGCCTGTCGACCCGAGTCACGAGACACACCCCGAGTGGGAAGATGGCAGGAGTTCGGGGTCTCGTATCAAGGTTCACCGTCGTGAGGAGCAGGCACCTCTGACGACCCGTCAGGTCGCCGAGCTGCTTGGATGCGGTGTGAAGACGGTTCACAACTGGGTCGCGGACGGCCGCATCCCGCACTTCCGCACCCCCGGTCGGCACTTGCGGTTCCGTGCGGAAGACGTGGCCGAGTTCATGCGCCGATCCGGTTTCCCGGTGCCAGACGAGCTGAGTTGCCGTTGCCCCTTGCTGCTGGTGGCGGCAGACGCCCAGGCGGCGTTGCTCGGTCTGCCCCGGGGTGCGATCAGCCTGGAGAACCCGCTGGACGCCCTGGTCATGTGCCCCTCTCACCGACCGCTGATGGTGGTCGTCGTCGCCCAGCAGATGCAGGGAGTCGACCTCAAGGCCTTCCGGGCGGCGATCGAGCGCGCCTGCGAGGACTGCCGCGTGGTCTGGGTGGGCGAGCCACCCAGCGACGCGCAGGGCTACGAAACGCTGGAGTTGCTCGACCCAGGGAGCCTCGCCGCACTACTCCGGGTCCGGCGACGCGACCGGCCGATTCCCTGAGGCACAGCGATGCTCCCAGCTCGCAAGGTCGTGCGAATCACGAACCGGCGATCGTCATTCCCGCGACCCTGAACGTCGGCGCTGCGACGGACGTCTTCATCACCAGATCGTCGGCGACCGCGTCGACGTTCTTGAGCATCGTGTCGAGGTTCGAAGACGCGGTGATCTCGCTGACGGGGAAGGCGAGCTCGCCGTCTTCGATCCAGAAGCCCGCGGCGCCGCGGCTGAAGTCCCCCGTCACTGCGTTGAAGCCAAAGCCCATCATCTCGGTGACGTAGAGCCCGCGCTTCGTGGAGCGGATCAGCTCCTCGCGGCTGAGCTTCCCCGGTTGCAGCACGAAGTTGCTGGTGGACGACCCGACGGACGCGCCGCCACGAGAGGCGCTGTGCGTCGACTCCCGACCTAGCTTGCGAGCGCTGTACCAGTCGAGGAGGAAGGTCCTGAGCTCGCCGTCCTGGACGACGACGTTCCTGCGGGAGGGCATGCCTTCGCCATCGAAGGCGCGAGAGCCGGGGGCACGCGGTCGCAGCGGATCGTCGATCAAGGTGACGAGCGGGCTCGCCACGCTCGTTCCTTCTCTTTCCGCAAGGTAACTCGACTTGCGCCAGACCGCGCCTCCGGTGATGCAGCCAGCGAAGGTGCCCACGATGGAGCGCGCCACGTCTGGGTCGAAGACCACCGGGGCCTCGCATGTCTCGACCTTGCGCGCGCCGAGCTGGCGGAGCGTGCGCCGCGCGGCCTCGCGCCCGACCTCCTCGGTGTCCTCGAGATCCGCAAGGTGCCGGCACGCGCTCCAGTAGAAGCCGCGCCGGTTCTTGCCGCCGTCGTCCTTGG
>JAGQIY010000413.1 GCA_020430865.1 Myxococcales bacterium | reverse complement strand
TGTCATCATACTGCCCGGCCTTGTAGAAGTAGTGATGGTTCCGATCCTGGAAGCTCAAATGAATTGGTGTGTCCGAAGTAGCCAACGCTTCAGCCATGGCGCCTTCACCAAGCGGCTTCCTGTACAAGCTCCACTTTCTCTGTTGGCCTCCTGAGTACTCATCCGGCGGGTCCTCGCACGAGTAGAAGAGGTATTCAGCGTCCGGCAGGATCGACGCCGGACACTTCGCGCTGGTGGTGCCGACGAGCTCTCCCTCGACGACCGCACCACCTGTCCCACCATTGCCCGCGCTTGTTCCAGCGCCACCGCCTGTCGTCGTGGTTCCTGCCATACCACCTTGACCAGCGGAGCCGCCATTGCTGCCAGCGGTGTCTCCAGAGGATCCACAGGCTGCAACACCGCACAACGTGAGAAACGTGCCCAGGTACGCGAGTTTGCCAAGCATGGCAGCGAATTTTGCCACACCAACTCGGTGTGTCCACATCTTTATCCTCACAGAGAGCTGCACGGTGAGCACCATCGCGCCCGCACGCGAGCGGATGGTGCTGTTGGCATGTACCGCTTCCAATGTCATAGCTCGCCCCCATGGACCGTGCCTGGCTCGGCCAAGCGGATCCGGGGATCACCAGCAACGCCGTCAGCAGTTTGAGCACCGCCAGCTGCAGCTTGTTGGTTCGGCCAAGCAGATCGCACATCCGCTTGGTGGGGTTCATGTCGTCACCTCCGGTTGGTTGTTGTTTCGTTGGTTGCCTTTCCGCGGGGTGCGCGGATTTCGATACGTGTCGCCCTGCAAGCGCAGCACATGGGCAGCGTGCAGTAGGCGGTCCATGGCTGCGCTCGCCAGAAGCGGATCGCCAAAGAGGCGCGCGAGCTCGTCGGTGTCGCGGTTCGATGTGATCAGCGTCGAGGCGCGCTCGTAGCGAAGTCGGATTAGCTCGTAGAGGTCAACGGGCTCCTCGGCGATCAGGGGACGCAAGCCGAGGTCATCAATGATGAGCAGGTCGAGCGAGGCGAGCTTCGCCAGCTTCCGGTCGTGGGAGTTGTCCGCTCGCGCGGCACGCAGCTGCTTGAGCAAGTCGTTCGCCTCCATGTAGAGCACGCTGTGACCGACGCGACAGGCACGATGGCCGAGCGCTTGAGCGATATGGCTCTTGCCAACGCCCGTCTGCCCGAGCAGCAGGACATTACGTTTGCGCTCGACGAAAGTACAGGTCGCCAAGTCGAGCACCTGCTGTTTTGGAATTTCCGGATTGAAATGAAAGTCGAAGTCCTCGAGCGTCTTCTGGTGCTCGAAGTTCGCGCGTCGCACTCGCTGGTCGAGTTGCTTGGAGTCTCGTCGTTCGACCTCGTCCTTGAGCAGGCGGTACAGGAATTCTTCGTACGCCAGACCGTCGTCCACAGACTGGCGGAGGCGCAACTCGAGCGTGTGCAGGATCCCGCTGAGCTTCAGCTTCTTGAGCAATGGGACGAGCTCGTCAATGGTGCTCATGGCTTACCTCCGCTTCCGTCAGCCAGTCGGTCTCCGGGCGTGCAAATCGGGGAGGTTCGTCGGCCCACTCCCCAGAGCCTGGTCTCACGGGCGGCAGAGGCTGAAAGTCCAGACCCTGCACCAGAATCGACTTAACCGCGCGGTAATTGTAGCTCCCGTAGAATCGTGAGCGCGCGGCCGTCGCTCGGGCACGCTCCACTGGGTACTGCTCAAGCAGTGAAACGATGGACTGGACCGGCCGCAGCATCGACAACTCGCCATCCGAATCGAAGACCTCACGGACAAACGCTCCGACTTCATCACCCATCCGATCCGCCCGCTCCTCCCAGTACTCGCGGGTGCGATGTCGGAAGTCGCCACGTACCTCCGGCAAGTGCGACTCCTCCGTCACACGATGCCCGGAGCCCGCTCGAGCGTGCGTCGCGACCCGCTCATCGTCGACGTAGACCATCACGGACGAGGCCGTCGCTCGCACCCAAACCTGTCGACCGATGTGAGGCCAAGGCACCGAGTACAAGCGCTTCTCGAAGACCACATGACTGTCCGGGTGCACCGTCGCCTTCTTCCAAACCACCGGGTCGTACGGTCGCGGCGGGAGCGGGTGCAACTCACGCTGCTCCTCGCTTTCGAAGACCATCAAGGGTTGTTTCCCCGTGGTTCCATGGATGCGCATTCCCGCGACTTCGCGTGTCCAACGCTCAAGCCAGCGGTTGGTGTCCTCGAGGGGTTCCTCGCTTCGGCCGCTGAGCGCGTTGCTCTTCACGTATTTCACCCCAGCCTCGACCTTGCCCTTCTTTTTCGGCGCGCGGGGAGGCGTGGGGTCGATCTTGAATTGATAGTGTCGAGCAACCTCTCGGTAGCTACGATTGAGTTCGCTCGTTCCGCCCGCGTCGAAGGCGGCACGGATCACCGCTGCCTTCAAGTTGTCCGGTACGATGGTGCGAGGGACGCCTCCCAGCGCACGAAAGGCCCGCTCGTGGAGCGCAATCCAAGTATTCGTATCCTGACGGAAAGCGCATTCCGCATACAGATGTCGGCTGTGGCCGAGCACCATCACGAAGACCCAGCTCTTCCTTAGCTTCTTCTGTTGCGAATCCCAGCGGTAGCCAGCGTAGCCGAAGTCCACTTGGGCGACGTCGCCGGGCACGGTCTCGACCGGAATCGCAACCTGAAGCGGGTTGGGGCCAGCCTCGCGCTTGAGGCGCAACACCATCCGCTTCACGGCTGACAGGCTTCCGTTGAAGTCCTTGTCTTCCGTGCGGAGTCGGTCGTAGATGGCGCGCGGGCCGACGCCCGCTCGGGACAGGCTCTCAATCCGCTTCTGCCAGTGCTCTAGCGAGGACGTCTGCTGTTCGGGCACGACCGGCGGACGGTGCCGCAAAATGGCTTGCTTCAGCGCTTCGGCGTCCGGCAACTCGGCCGGGTCACCGTCGAGCAGACCGGCCTCGGCTAAAGCCTTCCGATACTCGCGCTCAGTGTTGGGCCCCATCCCCAGCAGTCGAGCTGCTTCGCGGGCGCCCTGTCCCATGCGGTGCAAACGCACCAGCTCCTGCAACCTGTGCATGTCCGTTCTCCTCGCCGCCATGGCGTCAAGGTCCGCGGACGCCCTGACACCTGTCCAGTAGTGCCTCCTTTCACGCAGGATCCGCTTGGCCGAACCAAGGGCGATCCGTTTGGCCGAACCAGACCCGATCCGTTTGGCCGAACCAGCGGCGATCAGCTCAGGCGGGCCATGACACCCAACACCGGCCCCGTCACGCCCTGCAGCGTGACTCCAGCACCGAGGATGAATCCGCTCCGCGTCTTGAAGCTCTCGACGATCTGCACTTGCAGATCGAGGTACAGCTTTACCGCGAGGATCAGCCCGTCAACCGTGCCTCGAGTCTTGGCGAGATCCGCGGCACGCGCCAGGGCGCGACGAAACGCCGGAGGATCTTCGCGCAGGCGCTGCAAGTCGAGCACCTGGAGCCACTCCGCCAGAAACGGCAGCATCGCCTCCGGCGCGTAGCGCGGGTCGAAGAGCTCCGA
>JAGQIY010000412.1 GCA_020430865.1 Myxococcales bacterium | reverse complement strand
GGCCCGCTTCTTTTCGAGCTGCCGGTCGGCTCGCTCAGACGTGGTAGTTCGGCGCTTCTTCCGTGATGATCACGTCGTGGACGTGGCTCTCCTTGAGGCCGGAGCCAGTGATGCGGATGAACTGCGCCTTCTCCTGCATCTCCGGGATGGTCGCGCCGCCGGTGTAGCCCATGCCTGCGCGCAGGCCGCCCACCAGCTGCGAGAGTATGGAACCCACGTTCCCACGGTGCGGTACGCGGCCCTCGATTCCCTCGGGAACTAGCTTCTCGTCTGCGGTGCCGCTCTGCCCGTAGCGGTCCTTGCTGCCCTTCTTCATCGCGCCGAGTGAGCCCATGCCGCGGTAAACCTTGTAGCTCCTGCCTTGGTACAGCACCAAGTCACCGGGGGACTCGTCGGTTCCGGCGAACAGCGAGCCGATCATGACCGCCGACGCGCCGGCGGCGATCGCCTTGACCACGTCACCGCTGAACTTCACGCCCCCGTCAGCGACCACCGGTACACCGTGCTTGCGCGCGACGCCGGCACAGTCGGCGATCGCGGTGATCTGCGGCACACCGATGCCCGCGACGATGCGCGTGGTGCAGATGCTGCCAGGACCGATACCGACCTTGATGGCGTCGGCGCCCGCCTCGATCAGCGCCTGGGCCGCGGCCGCGGTTGCGATGTTGCCTCCCATGACCTCGAGTGTCGGGTGACGACGCTTGGTCTCGCGGATGGCATCGATCACGCCCTTGGAGTGGCCGTGCGCGGTGTCCACCACCAGCATGTCCACGCCCGCCTCGACCAGCGCATCCGTGCGGATTTCCCTGTCGGCACCGGGGCCGATGGCGGCGCCCACTCGGAGCCGGCCGCGATCGTCCTTGAGCGCCAGGGGATTGCGCTCGGCCTGCATCAGATCCTTGATGGTGATCAGCCCAACCAGCTTTCCGCCCTCGACGACCAGTAGCTTTTCGATGCGGTGTCGGTGCAGGAGTTCGCGGGCGTCTTCGGCAGCGACACCCGGCGGAACCGTCACCAGCTCGGTGGTCATCAGCGCGCTGATCGGCTGGTCCAGGTTCTTCTCGAAGCGGATGTCGCGGTGCGTGAGGATGCCGACGGGGGTCGCGCCCTCGACCACCGGGACGCCGGAGATGTTGTGCTGCTCCATCACCCTCAGCGCTTCGCGCAGCGACTGACTCGGGCCGCAGGTGACGGGATCGGTGATGATGCCGCTCTCGGCGCGCTTCACCCGATCCACCTCGCTCGCTTGAAGCTGGGGTGGAAGATTCTTGTGGATGATGCCGATACCGCCTTGTCGGGCCATCGCAATGGCCATGCGGCTCTCGGTCACCGAGTCCATCGCCGCGCTGAGCAGGGGGGTGTTCAGAGCGATCTTGCGGGTCAGGCGCGTGGTCACATCGACGTCTGCCGGGACCACCTCGCTGTAGGCGGGCAGGAGCATGACGTCGTCGAACGTCAGGCACTCGCGCAAAGGCGTCTCAAACATGGCCAAGCCTACACTACGGGGCCCGGCGATGCCGCCCCGAATCGTCGTCTGTTCGCGTCTCGAGCTGGACTGTCGCGTCCGATCAGCGAGGCTCACCCCCGGCCCTGCTGGCTGCTCGAGGACTTGCTCGAGCAGCCCTCGTGGTAGGCTCCGCCGTCATGTCGAACGAGGTTCTAGAGGGGTACCTCAACAAGCTCGAGCGCGGCTTCGAGCGGAGCGAGGACGGAACGTACCTGGTCAGCGCTGGCGCGCATCGACCGCCGATAGCGCTGCGGGTGGCTCAACCCGTGCTCGTCGCCCAGGTCGACGTCGGGCCGGCGCCGCGAGCGGATGCGGCCACGGAGGCGAAGGTGTTTCGGCGTCTGCTGGAGCTGAACGCCAGCGACCTCGTGCACTCTGCCTACGCGCTGGAGAACGATCGCATCGTGCTCACCGCGGCGCTCGAGCTTGCGAACATGGATCTCAACGAGCTCGAAGCCATCCTCGCGGACATGGATCTCGCACTGGCCGAGCACGTGCCTGACCTGCGAACCATGGTCGACGGAAAGGACAGCTGAGTCATGGGGATCTTCGCGCGGCTCGCCCGCCTCATCAAATCCAACATCAACGACATGATCAGCAGCTCCGAGGATCCGGAGAAGATGCTCAATCAGGTCGTGCTCGACATGAACGAGCAGCTCCATGAGGCGAAGAAGCAGGTCGCGGTCGCCATCGCGGACGAGAAGAAGCTCGCCAAGCAAGCCGAGCAAGAGGCCTCGAACGCCGCCGAGTGGGAACGGCGAGCGATGATGGCGGTGCGCGCCTCGGATGACGCCCTGGCGAAGGAGGCGCTCGCACGCAAGCGTGAGCACGACAACCTCGCCGAGCAGTTCAAGCTGCAGTGGCAGAAGCAGAAGGCCGCCGTCGACCAGCTCAAGGTCGCGCTCCGCGCGCTGAACAACAAGATCGAGGAGGCCAAGCGCAAGAAGGCGCTGCTGATCGCGCGCAAGCGACGAGCCGAGGCTCAGAAGGCCATTCAGGCCACGATGAGCGGTCTGAAGAACGCAAGCGCGTTCGAGACCTTCGACCGCATGGAGAACGAGATCAACCGCGTCGAGGCCGAGGCGGAGGCAGGGGCAGAGCTGGCGGAGGAGTATTCCGGTGATGTCCTGAAGGAACGCTTCGCCCAGCTCGAGATGACCTCCGGCGCCGAAGAGGACCTGGTCAGCCTCAAGCGCAAGATGGGTTTGATCCCCGAGGAACCCGTCCAGGAGGCTCAACCGGTGCGTGTCGAGCAGGAGTTCGAGGAGCTCGACGACGCCGAGCGCGAAGAGCTGGCGCGCGCTCTGGAGGAGCTCGAGGCGGAGCAGCAGGCAGAGCTCAGGTTGAAGCGATGAAGAGCCAGAACAAAGAGCGCGCGGCCGCCTGGCTGCTTGGCGCCGCGTGTTGTTTCCTCGCGGCTTCGAGTGCCCAGGCGTCCGGAGCCGTTCTCGACGCCAACTCCACGGGCACGAAGAAGGTCTCCATCGACGGCTGGCTCAAGGAGTGGGGCAGCTTCACCAAGCTGTCCCAGACACTGAAGGGCAACGCCGGAGGCGACCGGGCCTCCGTCGCGCTGGCCTACGACGCGAGGGCGCTCTACGTCGCGCTCACCATCAAGGACTCCGAGATCGTGCGCACCGCGGCGATGGGGGGCAATGAGGACCGGGTCGAGCTGTCCATCGCGGTGCCCAAGCCGGGCGGTGGCCACGCGAGCTACGACCTCTGGCTGTTCAGCGGCATTCCTGGCAAGAGCGCCGGCGCGGTGAAGCTGCGCGGCGGGCGCGCCGTGCCTGGAGCGAAGCTGGTGGAGGCGGCGACGGACGGTGGAGTCGACATCGAGGTGTCGATCCCCTGGAGCTCGCTTCCGGCCACCAGCAAGCTGCGCGTCGGCCTGCACGCTGCCGTGCGCTACGTCGACTACGCCGGGGGCAAGCAGAAGGCGATCATCGGCACCAGCGACGTCCAAGGGGGGCTCGCGATGCCGCCGCTTCGCTTCGAGAACGAGCAGGGGCTGGATCGCAGCTTGCTCTCCCCCAAGGGCCTGGGACCCAGCCCGGACAAGGCCGTCTACGGAAACGTCACCGGGGATGCACAGCTCGAGCAGGTAGCGCTCTACGGTGGCTTCCTCACCATCTTGGGTAGCGGCTATCGCGGCGGCAAGCAGTTCTTCTACAAGGACCTCTCCGTGAAGGACGCCAGCATGGTACCCGAGCTGGAGCTCGAGGACCTGACCGGAGATGGCCGCGCGGAAATCATCTTGCGGAAGCGCGTCGGCTCTGCGGAGAGCTATCGCGAGTACGTCGAGGTGATGAGCCTCTCGTCGAAGGGCGAGCCTTTCGTCGCCTTCGAGCACGAGACGGCGATCGTCAGCGGCGACGGCAAGATCGAGAACAAGGTGAGCCTGAAGACGCTGGGCGGCAAGAAGGCCGTGGTGATCGCCGACGACGTCGCCGAAGGCTGGGACCAGGGTTCGTTCCGTGAGGCACAGCAAGGCGAAATGGGGGGCGCCCTCTTGCCGTGGGACGGCATCGCGGAGCGGAGCTTCGCCTGGGACGGCAAGCAGTTCAAACAGGTGGGCGAGAAGAAGGGCAAGCCGCGGCTGACGAGCGCCGGCAGCGCGCCGAGCTCCGGTGGCAAGAGCGCCGGCCCCCCGCCGCCTCCCGCTCCGCGCCCACCGACGGCTGACGAGCTACAGGATCAGGTCTACGCGCTGTATCGCAAGTCGCGCAACGTGGGCAAGGCCAAGCCCAGCTTCGACTTCGTGACGAACGTCTACGGTGGCCCCGAGATGGAGCGCGTTCTGGTGCATGGGCTCGACGTGGTCGTCTTCGGCAAGGGCTACCGCGGGGGAACGGGGTTCGCGTACATCACACTGCCGGCCAAGGCGCCCGAAGATGTCGTACACGTCACCGCCAAGGACCTCAACGGCGACGGCAAGGCGGAGATCGTCGTGCGCGCCACGCTGAAGACCAAGACCAGCGAGGAGTTCGGAGGCATCGTCGTCGAGCGTCAGGCGCTCCTGGTCTACGAAGTGGGCGCGGAGTCGTTGACGCGTATCTTCGGCGCCGAGACCGGGCGCGTGCTGGGCGACAAGCGTGTTGTCGGTGGTCTGCTGTTCAAGCCGCTCAAGAAAGGCTTCGAGCTGCAGCTGAAGGCGGGGCGCGTAGTCGGCTGGGACAAGGCCAGCTATCCGTTCCCCGTGGAAACGGGTACGGCCGGCGGCCTCGAGCCGTTGCTCTTGCCCTGGGGTTCGGTGACTCAGCTCGACTATCGCTACGAGGGCGGGGCCTTCAAGCGCCAGTAGGCGGCGTCAGTTCAGCACGGTCAGGTTGAGCACGGCCCAGCCACCCTCCTCGAGGGTGATCTTCGCGGCCCGGTAGTTCCCGCGCGCGCCGAGGGTCACGTCGTGCACGCCCGGCCGCACCAGCTTGCGTCCAATGGCCATGCGCGCTGGGAGCATGGCCCAGCTGCGCGTGTCTGGCGTGTCCGCGGCGGTCAGCGTCGCCTGGGTGCCCAGGGACAGCAGGATCCCCCAGATGCTGTCGCGGCCTGCGGCGGTGCGCGCAACCTCGCCGGCGACGACGCGGGAGATCATGCGGGTGATGGCGGCGCCGATCACAGCGCCCTGGGCGTCTTTCCACGCGGCACGTGCCTCGAGGTCGATGCCGATGGCTGCCTCGAGGGGCGCTGGCTCCCCGTCGATGCTGAACTCGGGAACGTCGTACTGCCCGCGGGGCTTGCCCAGCGCCGGGTAGTTGATCCAGGTGACCAGGCCTTGCGCGGCCAGCCGGTTGGCCTCTGCCGCTTTGCCCGGCGGCATGTGCCCCGCCGCCCAGGTGAGCGCCAGCCCGATGGGGATGCGCTGGGCATACTTGGCGGGGACGCGGCCGTAGTTGATCACCACCAGTAGCTCCGTAGGCTTCGGCCGCTGTCTAGATGGAATTTCCGTGCGGCTTTTTTTGCGGGTCTCGGGGATCTTCGCCTCGCCGGCCTTCGCCGCGGGGCTCTGCTCGGCTTCCTGGGGGGGAGGCGCGGGGGGCTGAGCGCCTTCGTCCACCTCCACGGCGAAGTATGGGGTCGGCGTCGGCCGACGGCGTGGCTCCCGGAATGCTTGCGCGCGGCTGCGGCCGGGGGCCTCCAGCGCTGCGCCGCTCTCGCTCACCGCGGGGGTCTCCAGGATCTTGCGGATGCGCGGCGAGCGGTAGCCGCTCGACCCGGTCATTCGCCGGACGACGGGGTGGAGGCTCCGATAGTCGCCGTACTGCAATGCCTCGTCGTAGTAACGCAGCGCTTCGTCTGCGCGCCCGCTCTTCTCGAAGGCGAAGCCCGCGAGGTAGCTCCCAGGGCCCGTCAGTGCGGCGCCCTGACCTTCATGCTCCTTCAGGTACTGCTGCATGACGGCAAGGCGCCGTGCCTCGACCCGGGCGCCGTTCAGGTCGTGGCGCACCAAGTAGTTCACCATGTTCATGGTGTTGATCAGGAGCTTCTCGTAGGGCGGCGCCTTGTAGGGGCCCGTGTCGTCGCTGAACAGGTACTTGCCGATGTCGTCGGCCGTGCCCCGGCTCAGATCGAGGAGATCGATGGCCTTGTCCGCCGCCTGGAGGTCCGCGCTGCTGAGCGAGTAGCGCCCGAGTTGCTGCAGCACCATGGAGCGGTCGAGCAGCAGCAGCGCGTCGTCACCGCTCAGGTCGTCCGGCTGCTGCTTCGGGCTGTCGACGCCGAGTTCCTCGTTCAGCAGCGCCAGCGCCTCCTTGGGACGCCCGGCATCGAGCGCGTCTCGGGCTCCCTCGGTGCGGCTGGCGTGTCCCGCGCAACCCAGCCCCAGGAGCCCGGCCATCAGAGGGGCGACGTGGCGAGGAAGGGGGGACGACATGGATCGTTGCGCGCGCTGCGCTCAGTTGACGAGCGCCTTGGTCACTGAAGTCTTGTTCTGGAAGACGGTGGCGCTCGTTTCCGCATCGATGATCTGCAGGAACAGGAAGTACTGCACTCGGCGCTCGTCCTCCTTGCGCTCGTCGGCGCTGAACACCTTGCCGGTGACGAAGTAGCGTGCGCCGATCTGTTTGCCCCAGCGGGCGATGTTCGACTGGTCGAACGCCTCGGAGTACTGGCTTCGAATCTCCTCGATCAACTGAGGCTGGAGCTCGCGGTTGATCACCGTGACGTGGCCCGCATTGACGAGTCGGGTCTCGATGTCCGTCATCAGCGACTCGAGGGCGCTCTCGACGTGCTCGCTGGTCTCGTTCTTGAGCGGCAAGACCGCGATGGTGGGGCTCTTCTCGGCTTCCCAGCGCTTGATGATGGCGCTCGACTGCAGCACTTTCATGTTCTCGCTCAGCATCTTCTCGAGATCGCGACGGTCCAGACCGGTGCTGAACGCTTCGTCGTCCAGTCCTTCGACCTCCTCGCCGCGAACCGGCTGAGGTCCGCCGCAGGCGGGCAGAGTGGTCAGGCCGAGCAGGCTGAGGCCGAGGCAGAGCGGGGCGATTTGACGAATCATCAGGGCTTCTCCAGTGGGGCGCGGTCGTGAGGAGTTTCTTGGGGGCATTCTTCCAGGCGAGCAAGGGGGATGCCCATCCCGGTCGGCATTCCCAGCACTGTTCGTGCCTCGTGGGTTCGGGTCGCAGGGCCGGTTGTTGCTGAAACTGCGCTGATTTGTGGCACGCTTGCGAGGTTCACGGGCGCGGTGATGGCGCACCGTGCTTGTCTTGGAGGTGCTTGTGGCTAGGGGACGCTGGGCGATGGGGGCGCTGATCTGTGCCGCTCTGGGATGGACGGCGTGTGGCGGCGACAGCTTCACGGGCGGCGCCGGTAGCGGAGGGAACGCGAGCGGTGGCAGCGCAGGGAGCGACGTCAACGGCGGCGCGGCGGGGATCGCCGGCAGCGCTGGAAGCGGCACAGCCGGCAGTGGCGCGGCGGGAGGCGGAAACGGAGGCAGCGCCGGTATGTCGGGGAGCGGCGGGAGCGGCGGCATCCCCGCGGAATACGCCGCGTGTGACGGTCCCGGTCAGTGCCTGTTGGTGCCTTCCAACTGCTGCGGCTACTGCAGCCAGCCGGAGCTCGGAGATTTCCTGGCGATCAATTCCGATCACGAGTCGTCGTTCTACGGCGAGCGCTGCGGTGGATCCATCGAGTGCCCCAGCTGCGTCACCCTGATGCCGGGGAACTTCACCGCGCTGTGTCGTGGTCCCGGGCGCTGTCAGGCGGTGAACGTCTATGACGATGATGCGCTGGTGGGGTGCGACGCCGCGGAGGACTGCCGCTTGCGCTGGGGCGCTGGGTGTTGCGAGGCGTGCGCGCCGACACCTGACCAGCTGATCGCGGTGAAGGTGAACGCGGTCGAACAAGCCCAGTGCGGGGGTGGACCTTGTCCCGGTTGTCCGACGGCGCCCTACCCGAACGACGCCTCGGCGGCATGCATCGACCACAAGTGCTCCGTGGTCTACGCCAACTGATTCGGCGCCGGCGCGAGGCAAGGCGCTGCGCTTGCCAGTGTCCTGTCTCCGTGTTTGCTGCAGACCTGGCGTGGCCATCGAGACGAGGAGACCTGGTCCAAGGACCGGGACGCTAGAGAGCGCGAGTCTCTCCCACGTCCATGATCCACACGGAATCAACGGGTACGCCCCGTGCCTCGGCCCAGTGGCGCAGCCGTAGGGGCGGCTCGGCGAGCTTCTCGTCGGTGAGCTTGAAGGTACCCCAGTGCATCGCGACCAGGTGCTTGGCTTGCAGGTCGAGGAACGCCTGACCCGCTTCCTCGGGGCACATATGCTGAGGGCGCATGAACCAGCGTGGATCGTAGGCGCCGATGGGTAGCATCGCCCAGTCGATGGGCGGACAGCGGCGCGCGATCTCGCGGAAACCTTCGAAGTACGCGGTGTCACCGCTGTGATACGCGACACCCTCGGCGCTCTCTATGACGAAGCCGCCCCACAGCGCTTCGTTGCGGGTCCAGGGCATGCGCATCGACCAGTGGCGGGCCGGGACGAGCGTATACCTCACCCCCTGATGCTCGTGGCTCTCCCACCAGTCCAGCTCGACCACGTCTGCGCTGAGCTCCGCGAGCGTCTGCGCATTGCCTAGCGGAACCACGTAGAGTGGTCGATCGCCGAACGCCTTCAGGCTGCCCATGTCCAGGTGGTCGAAGTGGTTGTGGCTGATCAGCACGACGTCGGTGGACGCCGCGACCTCCGTCAGGGGCAGGCCAGGAGGCGAGTGACGCCGGCGTGGACCGAAGCCTCCGCGCCAGATCGGGTCGAGCGCCATGAGCAGCCCGCCCAGGCGCAAGGTGAAGCTCGCGTGGCCGATCCAGGTCAGGCTAGGCTGCGTTTCCACAAGGCAACGACAATCATTGTCTCGCCGCGGCGTGAGGAAGGTCGAGTCGTCGGGCACGCTCTCGCGGTCGAAGGCTGGCAGCTCCGAGGCCCAGGCTTCTGGCTCGCTGACTCCTCGACCCGTGAGGGGGTCGAGGAAGCGCCAGCGCAGGATGTCTCCGAGGTTGCGTGCCGGTTTGGTCGCGCGTCCATCGAACTGTCCCACGCCGGCTCCTCTCGTCTAGCGGCGGACGGGGATGATCTGAACGCGGCGGTCGTCGCCTTCGCCGTCGCTCTTGGTGATCACCCCTTCGAACTTGGCGAGCGCCAGGTGCACCACGCGGCGGTCGCGGGGATTCATCGGCTCGAAGGTGATGATCTTGCCTTCGGTCACCGCCTGCTTGCCCAGGCGACGCGCCATGGTGGCGAGGCTGTTGTCGCGACGGCTGCGGTAGCCCTCCGCGTCGACCAGGATGTGCCGCTTCTCCAGCCCAGGGCGGTTGATCACGCGGTTGGTCAGGAACTGGAGCGCGCCGAGCACCTGACCCTTCTTGCCGATGATGCGTCCAGAGTCCGGTCCGCTGATCTCGAGGTTGATCTCCAGGTCGGAGTCCTCGTCCTTGGGACGACGCAGGCGAACCCTGCAGTCCATCTGCATCTTGTTCACGACGTCGCACACGAAGTCGAGGGCCTGTAGGGCTCTCTCGTCTCCCTGCGGAACGTACTCGTCATCGCCCTTGCGGCGGCGCTTGCGGCGACGCCGGGGGCGCTTCTCGTCGTCGCCATCGTCGTCGGATTCACCGTTGTCGTCGGCCCTCTCCGGGCCTTCGTCGTCGACTTCCCACCCGTCGTCGACTTCGACATCGTCATTCGCTTCGCTCATGCTGGTGCCTTTCCTTTTCAGAAGCAGAGCCGTGCTCTGGAAGACAGTGGCGCCTTGCGCCTCGTACACTTTTCCTCGGGGAACGAAGATCGGGAGCCCGCGTGCCGTAGCTGACGACCTCCGAGTGTCCCCGGAGGTCGGCTACGGACTCAGGCCTTGCCCTTGCCGAACAGTGGTGGTTCTTGCAGCTTCTTTCCCGACTTGTCGCCGGACTTGCTGTCCTTGGGCAGATTCGGCATGTCGCCCTGAGAGCTGGCCACCTTCTTCTTTGCCTGGCGCTCCACGATCTGCTGTTGCGCGATGCCGAGCAGGGAGTTGGTGAACATGTAGACGCCCAGACCTGCGGGCAGGAACAGCATGAAGACCGTGAACATCGCCGGCATGAAGTACATCATCATCTTCTGTTGGGCCGGATCGGTGGCGGTCTGGGGCATCAGCTTCTGCTGCAGGAAGAAGATGCCTCCGATGATGAAGGGCAGGATGAAGTAGGGGTCGGGTTCGGTCAGGTCCGGGAACCACAGGAACTTGATGTTGTAGAGCTCGACCGCGCGCTGAAGCGTCGTGTAGAGCGCGAACCACACGGGCATCGACGCCATCTGGGGCAGGCAGCCTTTGAACGGATTGACGTTGTGCTTCCGCCACAGCTCCATCTGAGCGAGGCCCTTGGCCTGAGCGTCGTCCTTGTACTTCTCGTTCAAGGCGTCCATCTCGGGCTTCAACTCGCGCATCTTCAGCGAGTTCTTGATCATCGGGACGTTCAGCGGGAACAGCAGCAGCCGCGCCGTGATGGTCAGCACGATGATTGCGACGCCCCAGTTGGGAACGACGCTGTGCACCTTGAACAAGAAGGCGACGAGCAGCTTGGCGATCACCGCGAAGAAGCCGAGGTCGATCAGCTCGCCGAATTTGTGGTTCCCACCGCCGGCAGCGGCGAGCAGGGTCGAGTCCTTCGGGCCGATGTAGCTGAGTACGCTGTACTCGGCGGACTTGCCTGGATCGAGGTTCGTCACGGGGTAGGCGAGGCGCGCGCGATACATGGCGCCCTTGGCGTGGTCCGCGTCGGCGGGCCACTCCTCGATCTGCAGCTGACAGACCGGCTTCTGCGGCGACTCGGTGGGCGCGATGGCGTGGCTGAAGTAGGAGTTGGAGACTGCCGCCACGGCTGGCACGCCGCCAACCTGGTACCAGTCGCCATCGTTGAGCGGGTTCTTCTGGAAAGGCGGCTCCTTGAAGTCGTCTGGCTCGAAGTCGCTGACCTGAAGGCGCGTGGCCTTCTCCGCGTCGTCGATGCACTCCACGTGGGTGACGAAGGGGCTCTGGCGGAACATGTGCCCCTTCACCTCTTCCTCGGTACGCCACTCCGTCGTCTCGATCGTCAGGGCGTGGCGACGGGCGTCTTTCGCCGTGTTCTCGACGCGCCCCGTGGCCTTGATCTCGTAGGGACGCTCGGTGGTCGAGAGCGTCTTGGTCAGCTTGACCCCATCGCTCTCGTAGCTGAACTCGCAAGTCTTGCCGTCGGCCTTGACGATTCTCCAATCGACGGTGTCCAGGTCGAGCTGCCAGGGCGCGCCCCCCTGGTCGTGAGCCGAGGCCTGCCGCCAGTGGAAGCGCAGGGAACGGCGAAACTCGTACTGGGAGGTCGCGAGGTCTAGCCCGTGATCGTGCTTGCGATACTTCGCCGTGAGCAGCTCGTAGCGGGTGAGGGACGCGCCGTGAGTGGAGAAGCTCGCCCGAAACTCGGGGGTCCAGAGGTCGCAGGTCCTGGCTTCGACCCGCGTCTTGGGGGCATCGCGAAACTCGCGGCCGAGCGGCTGCGGTTCGTGCTTTTTTTCTCCGTTGCACTTGGTGAACGCGAAATAGGTCAGCAGCCCCATCGCGATCATCAGCAGCAAGCGGGAAGCGCCGCCACGTTCCATTCCGAGGTTACTCCGATCGTGATTCTTTGAGATGTTGCCAGGCCTCAGGCGCGGCAATGACAGTCTGATTCGCCGCTCGGGGGAGACTCCGTCAGTCGGATCTCGGATCCCGAGCCAGCTGCCGTGTCCACTTCGCGGCCCGTCGAGTCGCCTTGCGAGTCTCGGGGCGGCGGCGGTGGATCATAGCCACCCGGGTTGAAGGGATGGCAGCGCGACAGCCGTCGCAGGGTCAGCCAACTACCACGAATCGCCCCGTGGTACTCGATGCATTTCAAGCCGTAGTTCGAACAGGAAGGGTGGAAGCGGCACACATTTCCAAGCAGCGGTGACAGCAGGAGCTGGTACAGCCGAATCAGCCAGATCAGGAGCTTCGCCGCCATAGGGGGGTCTGGAGTGTGCGACCTTCAGCCAGGGCTCGCCAGCTTGGGGGGGCGCTTTTCTGCGTCTCGGCGAGCCTGAGCCACCCGCTTGCTCAACGCTTCGCGTGATGTGTCTAGCTCGGCGGCGATGCGTTGAGCTGTGAGGTCTGCGGGGCCTCGCTTGGCAATGATCACCAGGTCGACGCCCTCGGGCCAGTGAGCACCGGTGCGAAACACCTCACGAAGCAGGCGCTTCATGCGGTTTCGCGCGACTGCATTGCCGACTCGACGGGAGACGGTCAGTCCAAGGCGAGCTGGTTCTCGATCGCCTCGGGCATAGACGACGAGCACGAAGTGAGGCGTGTGGAGGCGGCGTCCACTGTGCTGACAGCGCCGGAAGTCTGCACTCGAGCGCACGCGTCGAAGCGCGGGAAAGCAGTGCCGCTCTTCCCGCGCTTTCGAGCTCTGGTTCACGACCGGAGCGACTACTTCTTGTAGGCCGAAACGGCGAGCCGCCAGCGGCCCTTGCGACGGCGATTCTTGAGGACCTTCTGGCCACCGCTGGTCTCGAGGCGCTTGCGGAAGCCGTGGGTGCGAAGCCGGCTGATGTTGTGCGGCTGATAAGTGCGCTTCATGGTGTCTCTCGTTCAAAGCTGAGCCGCTCGGTGCTCGATTCAGCAAGAGCGGATGATCTGGACTGTAGGGGGCGGGGAGTGAGCCACGTTGGGCTCTCTTCGTCAAGGCTGGTGCGTCGCTCCGAAGGAGCCCAGAGACGACAAAGGCGCTCGTTGTCGACGAGCGCCCGCGTTCCCTGGGTCTTGCGGCTGAATGCTACGAGCTCAACGCGCCTGACCGGGTCGGCTGGGTCTCACTTGGAGTGAGGCGGCATCTTGGCTTCTTTGAACACCACGTGCTGGCGAACGACGGGATCGTACTTCTTGATCTCCATCTTGCCCGCCTGCTTCTTCTTGTTCTTGGTGGTGTAGTAGATGAAGCCGGTGCCGGCGCTGGAAACTAAGCGAATATTGTCACGCATGGCGGGCGGGCTCTAACACGCGGCTCAGGGCTCAGCAAGCCATTCCATCCTGGTCAGCCTCGAAAGACCCCGCTCACGCTCAGAGTCGGCTGCTCAACGCCGCCTGCAATTCACGGATGTTGCGGGCGTTCTGCCCGAAGTCGCCCTTGCCGACTCGCGACTTGCTGCGGATCCAGACGCGGGTCCAGCCATCGTCGGTCGGAGCGACGCGCACCCAGATGTCGTCCTTGAAGTGGAACAGACGCGTGGTGCGGACGGCGTGCAGCTCGGCTTCGTCGTGGCTCTCGACCTTCCAGTGAGGCAGCGAGCGAACCGCGCCCACCGCCGCTTCGAGCACCTTCTCGGGAGGCTGGCTGAAGCGCTGAGGCTGGATGTCCGGGTACTCGGTGGTCTCCCCGGTCGCGACGTCGTTGATGATAGGCCACACAGTGAGGGCGGTTCTGAGGCTGCCGGCCTCGCGCGTCAAGGCGAAGCAGGCGCCCAGGCAGCAGACCACGCAGATCATGAGCAACCAACGTCGCCGACGAGTTTCTGTGAGGAAACCCACGCGGAAGACGTCGGACCGAAGCGCGTGAAACGCAAGGGCGGCGCTCTGGCCGCTCTGGCTACTCGATGATCCTGAACTCCACGCGGCGGTTCTTCGCGCGGCCCTCCGCGGTGTCGTTGGGGGCGACGGGCTTGTCCGGACCGAAGCCCTCGGACTCCAGGCGGCTAGCCTTGATGCCCTTGCTGATCAGGTAGTCCATGCAGGCCTTGGCGCGCGCCTTGCTCAGGCGGGTATTCAAGGCCCGAGAGCCCCGGCTATCCGTGTGGCCGTGGACCGCGATGCGGAGATCGTCGCGCGACCTCAGCAAGGCCACGACCTCGTCCAGGATCGGGTAGCTGACGCGCTTGATCACGCTCTTGCCCGTCTCGAACTGGATGGGCTGGAGCAGCTGGATCTCGTCCGATCCCTCCACGAACTTGGTGACGCCCGGGCAGCCGTTCTTCTCGGCCACCTTGTTCTTCAGGCCAGGCTCCGTGGGACACGCATCCTCCGCGTCGGGGATGCCATCCTTGTCCGGGTCCTCCTCGGGGCAGCCGTCGCTGTCCTGGACGCCGTCCTTGTCCTCGGGATCGTCGGGACACTTGTCGATGTCGTCGAGGATCCCGTCGCCGTCACGATCTGCAGGCGCAGGGCAGCCATCGGACGGGTTCGGGGGCTTGCCGTCTTCCTTGACCGTGGGACAGGCATCGACGTCGTCGGGGTAGCCGTCTCCGTCGGTGTCCTTGTCCTGCATGTCGACGTCAGGCGCGTCGCGCCAGCGGCGCGCGACCTGACCGGGCTCCGTGTCTTCGATGGTGGTGAACGTGCCCACCTGAGCCAGCACGCGCACGTCGGGAGCACCATAGCCCGCTGCGAGTCGTGTGCCGCCACCACCCTTGAAGTACCAGCGCTTCTCGTCGTCCAGGGCGAGCCGGATCAGGCCGAGCCACTCGAAATCCGTGTTCTTTCCTGCAAAGAAGCTGCTGTGGTCGTCGGGGCCGACGTTGCCAATGCCCGTGGTTCCCCAGAGCTCGCCCCCCAGCAGGATGTTGCCTTCACGCAGCGGCAGGTAGGCGCCTCCCGCATAGCGAAGCTCGCTAGCGAGGAACAGGTTGCCGTTCGTGCCGCCGATGCCTCTTTCTGGGCGGAAATGCGGACCGATGTTGCCCGTGATGTAGAACGGGCCGAAGTCGAACTCGGCGGATCCGTAGATGTAGCCCGTCAGCTGGTCATCGCTTGCGAACGACTCGGAGTCGCCCACGGGGATCCACAGCGCCGCGCCGCCGCCGAGCTTCAGGAAGCTGTCGTCGCTCTCGTATGCACGCACGCGCGCGTCCAGGCGGATGTCGTGAAGCGCCACGGTTCGGCGCTGAAGGCCATTCCCGATGCCGTTGATCTGGGGATCGGCGCCACCCTCCTGAAAGACAGCGACGGGGATCGTGATGTTCACGCCCAGGCGGCTCGCCAGCTCGGCGCCCGCCTGGAGGTGGGCGATCAGCTGGTGGCGCATGATCGTCTCGGAGTCCCTCTCGGCTCTCGGGTCGTCCGTCACCACGGACGTTCGCAGAGGATTCAGTGTATATCCCAGCGCGGCCGCGCCGTAGATGCGGGTCTTGGGAAACATGTAGGGCCGCCAAACCGCGAACCCATCATCGGGCGCGCCGCTCACCTGGATGCGATCCAGGTAGAACGTGGTCTGCTGCGCTCGAGCCTGCGGGCTGAGGAAGAGGATGGCGATGGCCGGAAGGACAACTGTGAGCAGGCGCCGGATCTGAATCATTCTGCCTCCGCAAGGTGGGCTGCCTTGCATACCGCGAGAGGATCGAGGGCTCGGAGATCACTCACACTTGAAGCTGGGCGGCGCCGTTGCCGACGCGACCTGCAGCGCAGGCCCGCGGCCGCTGGGCGTTGGATCCAGGCGAAGTGACTCACGAGAAGGGGACACTAGCCGAGCCGCGAGGGGTTGAGAATGCCTTTGCTCGGTGGAGTCCACGCCAGGTCCGTCGGGGTTTGCCGTCAAAACGCCGCGAAAAGCTCGGCGACCCACCAATTGCCCCTTTCGTCCCGCACGATGCCCACTCCAACCTCGGTGAAGCCGGGGTGGAGCAGATTGCCGCGGTGACTGGGGCTCAGCCAGAGCGTCCGGTGGGCCCGCTCGAGGCTGCGAGCGCGAGCGACGTTCTCGCCGGCAAGCCGCGGGGAGAGCCCCGCGGCAACGATGCGCTGCTTGGGGTTGCCGTCACCCACGTCGTGAGCCAGCTGGTTTCTGTCGCGCATGGCCTCGGCGTGGGCGCGGGCGAGCTGGTCGAGCTCGGGGTTGCGGCGCAGCTTGCTCAGCCCTTGACTGGAGCGTGCGCGATTGAGCCACGTCTCCAGCTGGGTCTCGGGTGGCCCCTCGACCTCGCCCTCCCCTGGGACCGGGCTGGCGTCCGCCGCCGCCGGGGGCTCGACGTCCGCGTAGAACTCGACCTCGAGCAGCGGACGGGGACCGGAGCTGGTCGTTGCGAGCAGCTGGGCGACCCAGCGTCCTGGCTGGTCCGCGCTGAAGGTTGCGTTGACGCCGGACGGGGAGAGTGATGTCAGCACGTTCTTGGGGCGCCCTCCGGGACCGAGCACGACCAACTGGGCGTCGCTCGCCTCGACGCGCAGCTGAGCTTCGAAGCGAACGAAGGTCCCCGCGCGCTGGCGCAGCGGGATGCCGCGCATCAGATCTGCGAGCGCGTCCACCGCCACCAGCGCGAGGACCTCGTGCTGGCCGTTGCTCACCTTGGCGATTCCGCAACGGGACCGCCCTTCCGTGCGGGAACGAGCAACCCAGGCGCGGATTCGCCGTGCCACGTCCTGCTCGTCCAGGTTCCCTGCCTCGAGCGTCCAGACACGTGGCCAGACGTAGGGGGAACCCTGGCTACGCAGCGCGAACACGACCTCAGCCATGTCAGGCTCGGGAGCGCCGGCGAGCTGGAGGTTCGCGACGTGAGTCGCGACGCGATGCAGCGCGGCGTCTCCCTCACCGCAGGCCTCCAGGTAGGTCTGAGTCGACGGGTCTGGGGCCGGCGCCAGCTCGGGTGGACGGGCTGACTCGCGCCAGCTCAGGGGTTGCTCGAAGACTGGTTCCGTGGGGATATGTGCTGCGCCGGCGTCCGCCTGGCTTTCGATCAGGTCGGGGGGGAGGGGTGCCTCCCTTGGGGTGCAGCCCAAGGCCAGCCAGCAGAGCCAAGCCACGCGGCGCATGGGACTACTCCAGGACGAAGTGCTCGACGTAGTCGATCAGAGCGCGATGGTGCTTGGGGGGCGCGACTCGCATCCACTCCGGACGATGGTGCCCGACGACGTCGAACAGCACGAAGTTCGGCAAGTGGCCCATCGTCGCCAGGCTCAGCCAGGCGTCCTCCTGGGCCGTGGTGGGGGGAGCGGCCGTGGTGGGGGGAGCGGCAGCGGCGGG
>JAGQIY010000411.1 GCA_020430865.1 Myxococcales bacterium | reverse complement strand
GCAATTTCGCGGACGGAAGGGAGGGGCACTGGTGCGAGCAGGTAGTTGCTGAGACTGGTGGTGATTCGCTGTCGCACCTGCCAATCGAACATGAACGAGTTTGCGATCGAAAGCGCCAGCAACGCGGCACGATTCGGTCGCTTGAGCGGCTGAGTCTCGACAGCAAGCGTCTGCTCGCAAACGAAGCCCGGTGTGATCAGGACCGCAATCATCGAGCGTTCGTTCGTCGACGCGGCCTTCATGCGGAAGGCAAGCCGATACCCCGGTGTGCTCGCCCCCCAATGTCGCGTGCCAGCCGCCACGGTCGTTCGAACCATGTTGGTCGGGGACGCATCAAACTCGTCGGTGTACTGGAATATGGTCTTGCCGGCATGGAGGGGGAGGTGCTGCCACGCATGTTCGTCGGCCCATGCGACGATTGCAGCCGTTGGTCCCTCGACTGGCAGGGACAACGCGAAGTCGGGGTTGCGATGTAGCTCGACACCAAAGGCGGTCTTGACTCCGGCATCGGCCAGGAACTGACCCCAAGTCGTGACGGATGTTCGTGCCTGCGCCAGCGCGAGGCCAAGATCGGCGTGCGTTCGCACCTCCGGGAAACTCTCATGGTCTCCCGTGATCTCGCGAACGATCGATCTCGACAGCCCAACCTGCCGCGACCGGTCGTCCGGCGAGAAAAGGACGGCGGGGTCGTGAAGGTAGAAGCTGGCAACGAACTCGGAAGTCCCGCTGGCGGAACGCTGGGCCACGAGGAGCACGAACTTGAAGCGGGAGTCGATGTCGAAGAGCTTGCGGCGATTCTCAAACGAGAAGCAGCTGATGATACTCGTGGCCGTCAGGTAGAGCCGTCGGACGCCGGTTGCGCCCTCGTTGCTGTGGAAGCTGGACGGCACCAGCCAACCGGTGGCTCCACCATCTGTCGCAGCGAGCCGGACCCAGCGCTCCACGAAGAGCCGGTACGTATCCGGACGCCCGAGTGTGAGCTTCCCGGCGACCCGTACCTTCTGATGGTCGTAGAGCCGATCGGCGACGCGCTCGTCTCGCCTTGTTCCTTCGGCCAGTGTCTCCCAGCCCGCAGCAACTACCGGGTCGGCAGCGAGCCTCTCCATGATAGCCTTCCGGGCTTCCTCGTTCGGGGCTTCCAGGACGGAGAAGTCAAGACTTCCGAAGTAGTCTTGGGGTGCCACCTCGATGCGGTCCCAAGGTGGATTGCCGACCACTGCGTGGAAGCCCGGCGAACTAGCTGGGTCCGCAGCGAAGACCTCCGGGAAGGCGAGTTCAAAGGCCACACCCGTACCGCCCGTAGCACGCATCTCACGCAAGCGTGGCCGTGCCTCGAGCACGCTCGCTACGTCCTCACCCGCCGCGACCGCCCGAGCCAGCGCCTGATACCCCGCGTCGTCGGAGTCGTCCCCGAGCATTACCCCGCCGCTCCATGCGGCCGCGAGCGTCTTCAGCGGCGCCAGCGCCGCGTCGAGCTTCTCCTTCGCCGCGCGCTTCTGCTCCAGGTCGGCCACGTCCTTGCCGACGCTGGCCTCCAGGTCGCGCACGTGGACCAGCGCGGCCGCCAGCGTGGCCTGCAGCCGCTCGGTCAGCCCCTGGGCGAAGAGGTCGTCGAGCTTCTCGCCGCTCTTCGGATAGGTGAGCAGGTGCTCGAAGAAGGGCCCGGTCAGCGAGTCGCCCTGGATGAGCCGGTGGTCCATGAAGGTCAGCGGCAGGCCCTCGGCGTAGCTCTCCAGCCAGAGCGAGAGCTTGGCCAGCTCGACCGCAAGCGGGTTCTTGTCCACACCGTAGAGGCAGTGCACGGCCACCAGGCGGCGGCACAGGGCCTCGGCCTTCCGTTGCGACAGCCCGCTCTCCTCGCCCTCGGCGGCGCGGCTCGGCAGGTAAGCGACCAGCTCGTCCTCGGGGTCGGGCAGGTCCTCGACGCGCTTGCGTAGCTCGGCGGCGCGGGCGAGCAGCGCCTCGCGCTCGGCCTCCGCGACCTTCTCGGCCTGCTCTTCGGCCTGCACCGCCAGCTCGTCGCACAGGCGACAGGCCTCGTAAAGCGCCTCGCCGAGGTAGCGGCAGGCCTCGACCAGGAAGTGGCCGCTGCCCATGGCGGGGTCCAGCACCTTCAGCTCGAGGATGCGGCCGGGATGCGGGTCCTCCTTGGGGCTTCGCTCGGCGAGCTGGGGCTCCAGCGTCTCCTGCACCAGGAAGCGCACGAACGGGTGCGGCGTGTAGTAGCTGCCGCTGGCCTTGCGCCCGAGGCCCACGCGAAGGAAGAAGCGCCCGGTCGGGATCTCCTCGATGAACTGGACCTTGGTCTTACTGCCGGCGGCCGCCTTGCCACGGCGCTTCGGCGCCTCGTCTTCGTTACCGTCGTCGGTGTCGTCTGCGCCGCTGTCTTCGCCGTCATCCAGGTCGCTGGGCGCGACGTCGGTGCGGTACGGAGCGCCCTGCGCCACCGGCACCACCACCTCGAGCTTGGCCCGCCGCAGGCGGCACATCGCCTCGGTGGTGATGCCCGGCTCGAGCTCCAGCAGGGCCTCGTAGACGCGGCCCAGGTCCTCGACGTCCAGCGCCCCGTAATGGACGCGCTCGCGCTCGGTCTTCCCGTCGCCGGGCGTCCACAAGAGCGCGTCGAGCAGGCGGGCCACGCCGCGCTCGCCCCAGGTCAGCCGGTCGAGCAGCGGGGTGGCGTCCCGGCCGAAGAGCATGCCGCCCAGGGGCCGGATCTCGAGCTCGCTGGAGCTCATGCCCTCGGCGAACATCCGCCACAGCGCGCGCAGGCCGGACTCGAGGAAGCCGCCGCTGTCGGCCCCGTCGTCGAGGACCCGCCGCACCAGGCGCGCGAGCGCCGTGTTGGGCGAGTAGGTGTTCCGCCACAGGCTCGTGGCCGCGAAGCTGAAGGCGCGGGCCGGATCGGCGGACGACTCGAGCTTGAAGACGAAGAGCAACCGGTAGACGAGGATCAGGCCCTCGCGCCACAACGCCCGCGCCAGCTCGCCCGCGTCGGTCCACTCGGCGCGGACGGCGGCGTTTTCGGGGTGGTCCAGCAGCTCCTGCAGGAAGCCTTCGATGGCGCGTCGGGCCTGCAGCCGCAGCTTCTTGGTGACGGTGCTCTGGGCGAGGCGCGCGGCCTCGGCCAGATCGGGCACAACCTCGACACCGTCGGGCGAAGCCAGAGCGAGCAGCACCCGGTACGAGTCGGGCACGCCGCGCGCCGCGCGCCAGCCGCCGGACCGGTCGAGGCGCACGGCGATGTGGCTGTCGGGCCGCGCGGGGTCGCAGAGCAGCAGACGCAGCTCCTCGCCATCGGTGAGCAGGCCCACCCGCTCGCCACTGGCCAGCAGTACGCGCTGGGCCACGCGGCTCGGGCTGAAGCGGTAGGCCCGGCCCCGTCGACTGGGCGCGTCGAGGTCGGTGCCCAGGCCCACCGACCAGGCACGCAGCTTGCGGCCGTCCTCCGAGGTGAAGAGCCAGCCGCCGTCCTCGGGGCCCTCGCGGGTGATGACCTCGGCCTGCGACTCGAAGGTGGCGTAGCCCAGACGCTCGGTGAGGGGCTCGATGACGTGGCTCGCCACGCGGCGGTCGCCGCCCTGCTCGCCGAGGGCCCGCAGCTTGCGGCGGTAGACGTCCCAGCGGTCCTGCAGCGCGCGCCCCTCGTCGCCGGTGGCCTTCGGCAGCAACTTGCGCTTGTTCAGCTCGGCCTCGAGCTGGAACTTGACGAAGGGCTCGGGCAGCGCCGGTCCGAAGAAGGTGCAGTCGCGGAGATCGAGGGCCATCAGCGCACCCCTCCCGTGCTGCCACTCGGAACCAGCATCAGGAGGCCGAGCGGGATGGGGTCGAGCACGCGGGCGTCCGCCCGGGCCGCCAGGTCCTTGTGGCGCTTCTCGTAGAGGCGCAGCACCCCGTCGGCCTCACGCCGCGACGCTGGGGCGTTGGCGCCGTCGGTCGCGTAGGCCGCGAGCCGCGCGGCGGGCTCGTCCAGGGTCTGCCACCGTGGGAGCCGGGGCGCGTTTCCAAAGAGGTCTGTTTGAACCTGGACGACCCTGCCGCACAGTGCCTCGGCGCGGGCCCGCAGCCAGGTGTCGAGCTCGCGCTGCTCGGCGGTGATGAGCCCGCGATGCGCGGCGAGCGCGGCGTCGGCCAGGCTGGAGAACGTGGAGCGCGCAGCGTTGAGGGCAGCGACGCGGGCGGCGGGCGCCCACGAGCCGAACTGCTGCGTCCACAGATCGCGGGTGGCCGCGGGGCGGCCCGCGGCCACGAGGGCGTT
>JAGQIY010000410.1 GCA_020430865.1 Myxococcales bacterium | reverse complement strand
TAGAGCATGAACCACAGGCCGCACGTGCGCGGAACGTAGTAGGAGAAGAGGTAAGGGACGTACAGGATGGGGAACGGGATGGCGCCCGGATTTCCAAGGAAGAGCCAAAGGCGGATGGTGTTGTAGAAGCAGAGCGCTGCGTAGATGACCGTCACCGGGCGCCAGAAGAAGCCGCCAGGCTCCGGCAGGTCCTCGAGGAGGTTCGGGAAGTGGCGGAACCAGTCTTCGACGAAGTAGGTGGCGAAGGCACACGACGCGAAGAAGAACGCGAAGCCCGCAACGGTGATGAGAAGAGAGGCTCTTGGAGCCTCGTAGCGGTCGATGGCCGAGTAGGTGGTCATGCTGAACCTGTGTGCGTGGAACGAAGGAGACTCAGGAGTCGAGAAGGTCGTGGCCGTCCATGGTGCGAAAGCCACGCTGCGGCGGTCGCGGAGGTGGCGCACTCGGGGGTGGCGTCGTTCCGCCGAGTGACTGGTCGTCCGGCGGGCGCGGCACAAACCCAGGGACATCAGCCGCAGGTGACGGAAGGAACTTGGAAACGACGTCAGGTGGGATTGGGTCTGACCAGACAGGAAGCCCCGGTGTTGTGAACACGCCAGGGATTCCCGTTGCTGGAGAGGGCGGCGGCAGGTTGCGGAAGTACGAGGGGAGGAAGAGGCGACGAACCTGCTGACTCCAGTTCTCGCTACTTGACGTCTGCCCGCGCGAGTCTGTCGAAGTGCCATGCCCCATCACCCACTCGATGCGGTCGCCGTAGAACCGCGACGCCAGCTCCATCGTCGCGGGGTTCCAGAGTCGAAACGTGGCGACGTTCCCGCACTGACCGATGAGCTCGCCCGCTTCCGAGGGTCCCCAGACCGAGGAGAGCCCCTCGAAATCCTGAAAGGCCAACGCAGTGCGCACCTGGTAGCTGCGTCCGGCGAACAAAAGAGGCTGAAGGCCCTCCAAACGCCCAAAGAGTCTGAGTTCGTCCGCGAACACCCAACAAGGGCGCGTGACCGTTGCCTCTGGGCGACCGAGGAGAAGTTGAGAGAGTCGCAGGAAGAGTGCTCGGTTGATGGGACCAACAACCGCGTCGTGAACCGGGTCGTGACCGAACACGAGGACGGAGGGCTCTCTGGCGTGCACCCACTCGCTTAGCGTGATGGGTGCGTTGGACGAGTTCGCCCAAAGCGCTGCCACGGTCTCGAAGACCTGCATCTTCGACCGCACGGTGGCCATCACGTGCGACTCGAGCTTGGGTTCGCTGAGGTAGGCAGCGAGAGCGTCCCTCCCCCCACCTGTGTGCTTCAGGTGCTCGCGCAGTGTCTTCGCGCTTCGCAGCGACTGGAGCACTTCGGCCAGAGTCCACGACTTGGGCTTCTGGTACTGGAAGGCAACAACGACTTGCGCGAACAGGTCCTGCACCGCGGTCGTGAAAAACGGCTGCGAGCTGTTCTTCTCCTTCGGGACGAGAAGCGAAGCGAGCTGCCTCGCCTGGGACTCCGTGGTGAAGTCGGCCGCAAGGTTGACGGGACGACTCCTGGCATCGAACGGATTCAGGATGCGGAGCTTCTCGAGCGGCACCCCCATGCCGACCAGCTCGGGGACGGCGTTTTGCTTCGGGTCGAAGTGAACCGCGTGGTCGAGAAGCTCCCCATTCGGAACGAGTGCGCTCTTTTCGAGCATGAGCATGCACATCGACTTCCCGCTTCCTGGGCTTCCCGAGAGCAAGCTGTGAGGAGCGAGGCAACTCGCTGGCACCTCGAGCCCTCCCCAGACGTAGCGCGGACCAGGCTCGCACACGCGCTTCTCGAGGAAGCGCTCGATGCGCACGCGAGGCACGACGCTTCCCTTGGCAAGGGAGCGCGGGACGGGAGAGGAGAACCCGATGGCCCGCAGGAGAAGTGCGAAGACGGAGTAGATGG
>JAGQIY010000409.1 GCA_020430865.1 Myxococcales bacterium | reverse complement strand
CCTCGAGGGACGATTTTCTGCAGGCAGTGGATTGCCCAAGTCAAAAATCGAGGCTATGAAGCTCGTCCTCCTTCGGGGGGAAGACGCGGAGCCCGCTCCGCGAGGGCGCATAACTCAGCGGTAGAGTGCAACCTTCACACGGTTGAAGTCACAGGTTCAAATCCTGTTGCGCCCACTCGATCGAGGGCGAGGTCTGCTTGAAGGGCTTCGCCCTTCTTCGCGTTTGTCGGTCTCGTCGTCTTCTCAGCGCGGGCGGCCGCAGGCCCGCGCTGGGCTTTGGCTCGCCCTTGGGGCTTCGCGTCGCCTTCGGTCGTTGGGTCTTGCCGGTCTGACGGGTCTGGAGAGGCTTGAACTGACTTGAGTCTCGCTGCGCGCCTGCGGCGCGCTCGCTCATGGAGCGGTGCGGCGCGTTCGCTCACGTTGGTCTTCGTCGGCGCTGCTGGACGTCCGAGCTGCACGTGTGAAAGCGCACGTGCTAGAGGCTGATCTGGGGGGAGACTGGATGCGGGGGCAGCTGAAACACTGGCCGGTGGTCGAGCCCGGGATGCTGATGACCCAGGTCGACTCCACCATCCTGAGCTGGGTCGGCTCTCGCTCCCTGACCGACGCGAGCTTCGAGGTCTATTTGCGAGAGTTCCAGCTCGACCTCGAGTCGCGGGGCGATGGACGAGTGACCTACCTCCTGCACGTGGAGGACGGTCCAGGCATCAACGCCAAGCAGCGAGGGCAGGTGAGCGCGATCCTCGAGCGCTATCGCGCGGTACTGAGACGCACGACGCTCGGCTTCAGCTACGTCACGAGCTCCGCGGTCTCCCGGGGCGCATTACGCGCGATCTTCTGGGTCGCGCCGCCACCTTACCCCTATCAGGTGACCGCGAGCGTCGCCGACGGCCTGCGGTTCCTCGAGGAGAAAGATCCGAGGGTAGACCCGGGAAGCGTCGAACCGCGCTATCGGTCGCAGCTGCAGCGGTTCCGGGAGAAGCTGGGGCGCTCGTAGCTCTTCGCGCGCCAGGGGAACCGCGGTGGGGGACTCCGGGGTATACTCCGGTCGTGACGCGGCTTGCGGCGATGATGGCGGCTCTGGTTGGCGTGCTCGGCTGCGCCTCACCCCCGAGAGCTCCTCCGGATCTGGCTGCGGACACGGAGCTAGCGTGCGCGCGCGCTGGCGCGTCCGCCTGGAGCCAGATCGTATTCCGTACGGAAGTTTGGCGAGAGCTCGCCCTGCGGGCCGACGCCGGCGAGGCCGATGCCTTCGAGGCGATCGCGGACCACATGCAGACGAACCTGGAGGCGGGCAAGTCCCGGTGTGACCCGACGCGCATCCAGACCTTGCGTGACACGGCGACCCGGCTGCGCCACGCTCGAGGTGAGCCCGCTTCGAGCAGCGCTGCGTTCGCCTCCGCGGCGAGGCCTCCCGCCGAGGCGGGAGGCGTTCGCGGTGATTCCGGGGCGCCGCAGGCGCCGCGCGACGACGCCGTCAGTCCCTTCGGCGAGGCTGAAGCTCGACCGCACGCCGGCCGGAGCACTCCGAAGGTGCGGATGGGCAGCGATGGCCGCTTCGCGATCGTTCGACGGGTGATGCGCCGCTCCCGGGCCGAGTTTCGCCGTTGCTACTCCCAGGCGCTGGAGCGCCATGAGGAGCCCGCGGCCACAGCGATCGAGTTCGTGATCGCGGCCAGCGGCCAGGTGGAGCAGACCAGCTTCGAGCAGGGCAGCACGGGGTTCGATGCCTGCATGGACAGGGCACTCAAACACCTGCGCTTCCCCCAGGACGTCGGGCGTTTGATCATTCGCTACCCCCTGACGGAGCTGCCGCGCTAGGCCCGAGCCGGGTAAATTCGACCGCGGAAGCCAGAGTTTCGCAAGCTTCGGTTTGCTGACCGAGCGCTTTGAGGCTAGTACTCCGCTCCCCAAGGGACGCGGCGCCGTTTTTTTCGGCGTAAGACGCGTCCCGACTGGCCTGGGCGCCGCGAGGCGCACAGAGCACCGCTGCTCCTGATTGTTTGTCTGTTCGCGCTCCTGCGAGCGGAGGTGCGGTGAAGCTCCGCAGGCTCGTGTGAAGCGCGCAAGCGCAGGAACGGCGTAACGACATGTCCCAGTCTCTCCCCGAAACCGACTTCGAGGCCGCCGCAGGCGTCGAAGACGACGCTCCGGTGTCTTCTCCGATCAGCGGCGTGCCGGTGCGCGATCCCTTCGACGGCGTTCCCGAGCCGCTACGGGCGGCGTTCGAGCAGCGTGGCTTCAGCTCGCTCACCGAGGTCCAGCGCGCGGTGCTGGACGCAGACTCGCCTGGCAGGAACCTGCGCATCTCGTCGCAGACGGGCTCCGGAAAGACCGTGGCCCTCGGCATCGTGCTGGCGAACGAGCTGCTCGAGCCGGCTCCTGGTCGCAGCGGTCCCGAGGCGCTGGTCATCACGCCCACGCGTGAGCTCGCGAATCAGGTCGCCGAGGAGTTGTCCTGGCTCTTCTCCAAGGTGCGTGGCGTGGACGTCGCTTGCGTCACTGGCGGCACCGAGGTCTGGAAGGACAAGAAGCCCCTGGCAAAGAAGCCGCGGATCCTCGTGGGAACGCCCGGGCGGCTCAACGATCACCTGACCAGCGGCGTGCTCAGCGCGGACAGCGTGCGTCACGTGGTGCTCGACGAGGCCGACCAGATGCTCGACATGGGCTTCAAGGACGAGCTCGACGCCATCGTCGGCGCCCTGCCCGACGAGCGCCGGAGCCACCTCGTTTCCGCGACCTTTCCGCCAGCGGTGAAGGCGCTGGCCGATCGCTTCCAGAAGAATGCGCTGCACGTCGCGGGCACCGAGCTCGGCCAGGCGAACCAGGACATCGAGCACATCGCGCACCTGGTCCGCCGCGGCGAGAGCTACAACTGCCTGGTCAACCTGCTGTTGATGAGCCAGGGGGAGCGCACGCTGATCTTCGTCGAGCGCCGCGTGGACGCTCAGGAACTCGCGGAGATGCTCGCCGGTGATGGATTTGCAGCACTGCACCTGAGCGGCGACCTGGCCCAGGCTCAGCGCACCCGGACCCTGAACGCGTTCAAGGCTGGCGTGATCAGCACGCTGATCTGCACCGACGTGGCGGCGCGCGGCATCGATGTGCCGGACATCGCGCGGGTGATCCACATGGGGCTCTCCAACGACCCCGACGTCTACACCCACCGCAGCGGCCGTACCGGGCGCGCCGGGCGCAAGGGCCAGAGCGTGCTGATCGTCCCGATGACGGCCGAGCGGCGCATCCGCCGCCTGCTCCACTCCGCGGGGATCGACTGCAACTGGCGTCCCGGGCCTTCAGCGGAGAAGGTGTACAAGGCGATCACCAAGCAGACCCGCACGCGCATGTTCGAGCTCCTGCAGGCGGATCCAGTTGAGGGGGAGAGGTACAACGAGGCCGAGCTGGAGTACGCCCGTGGGCTACTCTCGGATCGGGACCCGGCGGAGCTCGTGGCCACGCTGATCAAGCTGGCAGAGCCGGCGCTGCCCCGTGAGCCATTTCCACTCGGCAAGGCGGACCCGAAGGCGGGAGGCTTCGTCGAGCGCGACCGCACGCCTCGCGCGCAGAGCTACGTGCCCTTCTTCATCAACTGGGGTGAGCGTGGCGGCGCGAATACCGCTCGCGTGATCGCTCACGTGTGTCGCCGCGGCGGTATCAAGGGCCAGTCCATCGGCGCCGTGCGGGTCGAGGCGCGGATGAGCGTATTCGAGGTCGCGAGCGACGTCGCTCAGGCCTTTGAAATTGCCGCACGGAAGCCAGATGCGCGTGAGCCGAACCTGCGGGTGGAGCGCTTCAAGGGCGCCGTCCCCGCCGCTCCGGAGCGGCGCAAGGGACCGCCCAGCTTCGGTAGCCGGCGCGCCCCTGCGCCTCGCAGCGCCGCCGACGGTCGGCCCTTCAAGACCAAGAAGCGCACGGGCGCCCGTCACCACTGAGCGCACTGCTCACCGCCCGCCGGAAGGGCACGGTCCACAGCGGCTCGTCGCGGTCGGGCCGGCGCGCCGAGGCTCGCCGGCCCTCGGAGCGGATCCGCGGGCGTTTCCGCAGGCTCAGGGAATGTGACGTGGGTGTGACGTGCGCGTAGCTTTTGCGACGCCTCGCTCCCAAGCGTCTGCAAGTGTGCTCATGTTCCCGCGCTGTCGGCCCTAGAACAGCGCTTCACTCCGCGGGCGAGTCGCCGCGCGGATCACCGGGCCGATCGCTCGGAGTGACGTGAAGATCCATTGGCTGCTGCTGGCTGCTTGTTCGCTTACCACCCTCTCCACTCCCGTCCTGGCTCAGACCATCCAGCGTCCTGCGGCGGCTGAACCGCCGCCCGAACCGTTGCCTCCCGGCAAGGACTCGGAAGATGGGGGCGCTGCGATCGCGATCGGGCCCCTCGGGCTGACTCTTGGTGGCTACATCCAGCCCGGCTTCGTCTCTCAGGTCGACACGCCATTCAACCAGGACGACTCCCACGACGGCTTCGAGTTCGCGAACGCGCGCCTCACCGCCAAGGGCAAGCAGGAGCTGAACGCCCACTTCTTCATGGGCATGGAGTTCGGCTTCGACGTCGCCACGGGCAACTTCGACCCCAAGGACGTGTTCGGTACCCTGGGTTTGAACGACAAGCTGGTGATGCTCGACGTGGGGCAGATGAAGCAACCGTTCGGCTTGGCCCAGATGCAGTCCGAGGCGCAGCTTCAGTTTCCGCTGGCGGCGCGGGTTCGTGAGCTGGCGTTCGGGCGCGATCAAGGTGCGCGCCTGCGCGGTGAGGTCGATCTCGCACCCATGTGGATCGGCTGGGCGGCGATGATCGCCAACGGCGAGGGAGGCTTCCGCGCGCGCCGCAACATCGACGACGAGTTCGTCTACACCGGTCGCGTCGAGGTGAGCCTGCACGAGCCCATCAAGAGCGAGTCGGACCTCTGGGACTCGGAGCTGCAGATCACGGCCGGAGGTTCCATCGGCTACACACCCTCGCTGGGCAAGGGCTTCGGTATCGACGACGTGGGCCTGGCGGAGACCCGCTACGGAGGCGATCTGCGCGCGGTGTTCCACGGGGCAACGCTGAGAGGCGAGCTGATCGGCGCGAAGCGCGACGGCCGCGATGGCGGTGGGTCAGTGACGCGGCGCGCCCTGGCCGTCCAGGCGGGCTACGTCCTGCCATTGCCCTTCATGCGTCCGCAGGTCGAACCCGTGGCGCGCATGGAGATCTCCGACATCAACCGCCAGGAGGACGGGTTCCCCACGGATGCCGATCCGGTCGTGGACAACACCGAGCGAAGGACCTTGGAGCTCGGCGCGAACCTGTACATCGAAGAGCACCGCGCGAAGCTCCAGGTGGCCTACCAACTCACCGACCTCCTGGAGGGACCCAAGACCGACAAGGACGGGAACCCACTGATCGGTGATCAGGTGTTCGTGTTCCTGCAGATCGGGTGGTTCTGAGTCAGAGTGACCAGGGCGCAGGTCCAGCGACCAGGAGCGCCGCTTACTTGAGTGCGATTGGAGAGCATCATGCGATTGATTACTGCGAAGCGAGCCTTGTCCTTGTTGGCGATCCTGGCGGCCGTGCCGGCGTGTCGTGGTGGCGGTACCGATGACAGCGGGGGGAGCGGCGGGAGCGGCGGGGGCGGCAACGTCTCCGGGCTGCAGTGCCCGAATCCAGGGACACTTCCGTTCAGCACCGAGAGCAGTAGCTTCGAGAACGCCGACTCCGCGGACACCGAGTCTCTCGAGCGCGTCAAGGACTCGGCGTCGGACATCCTGGGAAATCCAGGCGGCAAATATGCCTACACCACGATGCCGGTGGAAGACGCCCCGCTCGATGCGCCCTACGTCTTCGAGGGGCAGAAGGCGCGCACCGTCGTCACCACGGGGCTGAGTTTCACCGGCTTCAGCGAGGAGTACGTGAGCTTCTGGGTCGAAGACGGCAGCTCATGGAAGAACCTCGGACGGCAGAAGACGGACACCGACGGCAACTACTCGTTCTCGCTCAGCGACTTCGTGGGCGGCCAGCCGCCGCGCATCGGCTACGCCATCCTCGAGGGGGACGGCAGCTGCACCGCTCACTACAGTTTCCTCTTGGAGCGCGGGGCCAACGTGATCGTCACCGATATCGACGGCACCCTGACCTCCAGCGATGAAGAACTCACGAAGCAGATTGGCGACGGAAACTATGATCCGCAGGAGAACCAGTCTGCATCCGTGATGATGAATCGCTGGGCAAAGAAGGGCTACCAGGTCGTCTATCTCACCGCACGCCCGCATTTCTTCCGCGCGGAGACGCGTGCATGGATGATCGAGCACGGCTTCCCGGAGGGGCCAATGATCACCGCCAATCAGCTGGTGTTCGGCGACTCCGCTCGCACCTACAAGCGCACCTGGGTGAACCGAATCGCCGACAGCTTCGGTTGGACGGTCACCGCGGCGTATGGCAACGCCGGCTCGGACATCGACGCCTACGAGGACGCCGGGATCCCCAAGGACATCACTTTCATCATCGGCGAGAACGCGGGGCAGAGCGGGACCGTGGCCATCCAGGGCAACGACTACACGGCGCACATCACCGAGTTCGTCGACGCCCAGCCCGACGCCAACTGAGTTCGGTCTTCGAAGCGCCTGCAGCGCGGGACGCAGAAACGGCCAGGGACACGACGTCGCTGGCCGTTCGCCTTTTCTCTGGGGGAGAGGGCAGTCTCTTCAGGGCTTCGTCACCGTACGGGTGAAGAGCTCCTTGCCGTCCTCGTCGTAGAACCAGCCGCTGAAGGTCTTTCCGCTGATCTCCACCAGCAGGAAGCCCCCCTTCGCGTCCGTCTCGAAGAAGGTGGGGGTGCCGCGACCCTCGAGGCCCGTCGTCTTCGCGCCGGAGCCCGAGACGATGAACTCGGTCCCGCACTTCGGCTGCAGCCACTGCATGTTGTGGTCGTGACCGCAGATGTAAACGTCGACCTTGCCGCAGACCGCGTCCTCCATGAAGTCCTTCACGTTACCACCACTGATGACTGGGATGAACGGGATGCCTTCGTAGGTGCCGGCGTTGCCGTGCTTGCCGTTGGAGATGTACGGGTGGTGACCGAAGGCGATCTTCCACTCCGCCATGCTCTGTCCGACCGCATTGACGAACCAGCTGCGCTGGTTGGTGTCGCCGTTCAGGAAGATCACGTTGCTGTCCAGAGCGAAGAAGTCGACGCCTGGCTGGCTCACCGTGTAGTACCGCGTCGGGTAGTACCACTTCGCCGAGGCGTTGCCGTACGAGATGTAGTAGTCCGCCTTGTTGAGCTCGAGTCCGGCGCCGCCGGAGCCGTAGTCGTGGTTCCCCAGGGTAATGTAGAAGGGGAAGCTCAGGTTGGCGTACGGCATCTCGAACTTGGTCTGGAACTGGGAATCCATGTCGCTGCTGACGCCGACGTCGTAGAAGTTGTCGCCGAGGTAGAGCGCGAACTCACAGCCGCCCCGGCTGTCGCACTCGGCCTTGATGGCGTCGGCGACCTTGTACTGCGTCGGGTTGCCCTCACCGGCGTCGCCCATGGCGACGAAGCGCACCGTGCTCGGCGAACCGCCCGTGCCGGCGGTTCCTGCGGCGCCGGCGCTGCCTCCGCTCGCCCCTGCGCT
>JAGQIY010000408.1 GCA_020430865.1 Myxococcales bacterium | reverse complement strand
CGCCGTGTCCTCTCCCTGATAGAGCTATTGCAGCTGGGCGCCTCACGCTATCGAAGCGTGGTTCGACGCACCGCCTTGCGCCGCGTCAATCGGGTCCAGCTCGCACGAAATGCGGCGGTCGCGCTGGGGAATCTCGGTGATCCGCAACATATCGCCGCGCTCTGGCGCGCGGCGATCGAGCATTCCAGCGAGCTCGTGCGGGAGCACGCCACCTGGGCCCTGGGGCGGCTGGGCGCAAAAAGCGAGCTGGAGGCCCTGCTGGAGGAGCGACACCCGGAAGTCGTACGTGTGGAAGCGTGTCGCAGCCTGGCCGATCTCCTTGACCGCACCGCAAACGCCACGTAACTCAAGCGGACGATGCGAGGGAACGAGGGGGCCAAGCTCGACATGGGCCAGGGAGTGATGGACTGGCTTCGCGCACGAACCGGCGGTGTCATGCCCTGGCTGGCCGTGGGCACCCTGCTCGGGGTGCTCTTCGTCACCGCGCCCGCTGCCGCCGACTTGCCTTCTCCCGAGCAGGAGGCCAGCGCCGCGGCGGCTTCGTCGGCGCCCGCGGCGACGACGAGCCTCGCCGCTGAGGAGGCGCCAGTCGTGACGCCCGCCGGTCACAAGAAGCGCCCGGTGTTCCTTGCGCTCCTGGCCGTTGGGTTCCTGATCTTCGCCGGAGTCGTGGGCGCCAACGACAAGCCCCAGGGCGATGGCGCCAAACCCGCCAAGCCCGCCGTCTGAAGCACTCCGGAGCGCGCACGAGCCCCGCGCACGAGAGACGAAGCGGGGCTCTGTGTGTGCAGACTCCGAAGGTCAGCCGATCGTGCGCTTCAGGAAGTCCACCGCACGCTGCCAGGCCTGCTTCGCGCACCCCTCGTCGTAGACCTCTGGGCGCTTCTCGTTCATGAACGCGTGCTGCGCGTCGTAGCGGAAGAGCTCGTAGCTCACGCCGCCCGCCTTGAAATCCGCTTCCAGCGCGTTCACCGCTGTCGGGGTGCACCAATCGTCTTGCTCGGCGAAATGGCACTGTAGCGGGATCCGAATCGCCTTGGGGTCGGCCACGGCTGCAGGTGGAATTCCATAGAAGCACACACCCGCGTCCATGCCTTTCACCCGCACCGCGCTGAGGATGGTCAGCGCACCACCCATGCAGAAGCCGCTCACCGCGACCTTTCCTGATTTTTCCTTGTGGAAATTAACCGCGCCCTGGATGTCTTGCTCTGAGGCGTCGATGAAGTTCAGCTCTCCCATCATGTGATTGGCTTCGTCGCCATCCTTGGCGAGCTTTCCCCGGTACAGATCCGGCACCAAGGCACGGAAACCGGCCTCTGCCATGCGGTCCGCCAGGCCCTTCATCTGCTCGTTCAGGCCCCACCATTCCTGGATCAACACGACCCCCGGAGCCTCGCTCGGCCCCGTCAGGTAGCCGGGACAACTCTGCCCATCCGGACGCTTGAACTCCATCAGTTCACCCATGCCTCAGTCTCCTCCTTGTGTCTCGGCCCGCACTCGGACCGGAGCGGCAGCCTACACGCGGGCCCGTGGCGGTGACAGCCTGGCGTCATTCCCGGGAGCCCTGCGCCAGCTTGCCTCAGACATGAGCGGTGTTCCGCCTGCGCAGGGCGGCCCCATTCGGGCTAGACTTCGAGTCCAGGCATGAGCGATCTCACGAACCCGACAGCAACCGACCGCGTGCGCAGCGAGTGGCTGCGGCGTGTGGAGGCAGAGTACCGTTCGGCGGCGATCACCCAGCACCTCACGCTGTGGCTGATCCAGATCGGTGCCTCCCCCGACCTGATCAGTGATGGCTTGCGAATCGTCGAGGACGAGCTTGCCCACGCCGAGCTGAGCCATGAGGTCTATGTCGACGGCGGGGGGCAGGAGCCACCACACATCGTGCGCGAGTCCCTCGCGCTTCCCCGCTGCCCAGGTGATCCACTGGAGCTCGACGTATTGCGGGCCGGCGTCGATGTTTTTTGCCTCGGGGAAACGGTAGCCGTGCCCCTGTTCAAGGAACTGCGGGACAAGTGCAGCGTCGCGAGCGCCAAGAAGACCCTTGACCGTGTGCTCAGGGACGAGGTCCGCCACCGCGATTTCGGTTGGACCCTGCTCGCCTGGCTGATGGACTCCCCGCGGGAACCCGAATACCGGCGACTGATCGAGAACGAACTCCCGCGCATGTTCGGCCGCATTCGCCGCCTCTACGCTCCGAGCCGCGCTCAGCACGATCGCGAGATGGGCGACGAGGAGCGCGCGTGGGGGCTCATGCCGAGCGCCCGCTACGGGGAGATCCTCGAGCGAGCCCTCGAGCGTGACTACATTCCGCGCTTCAAGGAGCATGGGCTGGACGCTCAGGCAGCCTGGGACGCCTCCCAGACGCCCAGCTGACGCCCCACGCGAACAAGGCGTCTCCGTGAGCCGGCCCGCAGGCTGCAAGGCGACTCGGGAACGCTCGATTTGCCGCCATCTCGAGGCCAGGTAAAGTGAACTGCCTGCAATGACTCACTCACTTCGCTTCGTCAGCCTGTTGATCTTGGGGTTAGGGGTAGTCGTCAGCGCCTGCTCCGAGGAGGACTCGTCGGACGGCTCCGGGAGCAACGGCGGCTCCGCGGGGGACGCAGGCAGCGCAGGCGCCGCTGGAACAGCGACCGCGGGGGGTGGTAGCGGCGGGACCGCTG
>JAGQIY010000407.1 GCA_020430865.1 Myxococcales bacterium | reverse complement strand
GATCGAGAAGCTCACCGGGAAGCCCCTCGACCAGGTGATGCGGGACAGGCTTCTCGTCCCCCTGGGGCTGCTCCACACGGCGTATCGGCGCCCCAGCGCACAGCTGGGTGACGCGGCGCTGTTCGCCCCGACGGAGCCGGCTCGCTTGATCCCCACGGATCCGGCGAGCCCCACCGTGCTGCTGCGGGGCGTGGTCCACGATCCCCGGGCCCGCATGCTCGACGGCGTCGCTGGGCATGCTGGGCTCTTCTCCACCGCCGAAGACCTGGGCAAGCTCGCGCGCGCGCTCCTCACCAAGCAAGCCCCCATCGATCAGCGCCTGCTGGAGGCCATGCTCGCGCCTGTGCGCTTCTCCAAGCAGGTGCGAGGCTTGGGCTGGCAGCTTCGCAGCACCGACCCCAGGGTCTTCGGGCACTACGGCTTCACAGGCACGTCACTGTGGGTCGACCCTTCGCGAGACGGCTACGTGGTGATCTTGACGAGCCGTCTGTATCCTCACGGTAAAGGAAGCGCTGACCCGCTGCGCGGCGCTATCCATCGCCAGGCCCACGCCGCCTACGCTGCCGACCTCGGCGCCCACGACGAACCAGTGGTGGGAGCCGATGTCCTGCGCCTGGACGACTTTGCCCCGCTAAAGGGCCGCAAGGTCTTGCTGCTCACGAATGAATCCGCACGACTCCGCGATGGCCGCACGACCATCGAGCTGCTTCGCGACGCACCCAACGTGGAGCTGGTCGCGCTGCTGAGTCCCGAGCATGGTATCGACGCCGGCCAGGGCGGACTCGTCCGCGACGCGGTCGATCACTTCACCGGGCTCCCCGTGCGTTCGCTGTACGCAGACAGCGACCTCGGAGTGCATGCCAAGCGGCTGGCCGGAGCGGACACCATCGTCTTCGACCTGCAGGACGTCGGCGTGCGATTCTACACCTACTTCTCCACGCTCCACTCCATCCTCCGCACGGCAACAGAAACCAGGCAGAGGGTCGTGGTCCTCGATCGGCCCAATCCACTCGGAGGTGAGAGCGCCGGCCCAGTCGTCGACGAGCGCGAACCGACCTTCGTCCACCACATGCGTCTTCCGCTGCTTCACGGCTTCACCGCGGGCGAGTTCGCGCGCTACGTGAAGCAAGAGGAACAGCTCGATGTGGACCTGGAGGTCGTCGAGCTCCGCCACTGGCAGCGCGATCGCACCCTCGCCCCCAACCAGGCCTGGGCGCCCCCATCACCCAATCTGCGCACCCGGAACGCCGTCTTGCTGTACCCGATGCTGGGACCATTCGAGACCACGAGTCTCTCGGTGGGTCGCGGCACCGATACGCCCTTCGAGGTGATCGGGGCTCCCTACGTCGACTCGGCCGCACTGATCGCGAAGCTCGGGGAGCTGCCGGGCCTCGATGTCGAGGCAACGGACTTCGTGCCGCGCTCCAGCACCCAGCGAGGCAAGCGTTGCCGCGGCCTGCGGATCCGCGTAGTCGACACCAGCCGCTTCGATCCGCTGCAAAGCTTCATCCGCCTGGCCGAGGTCCTGATAGGAGCTCATCCACAGGTGAATGCGAAGCGCCTCGACGACCTGCTGGCCAACCGCGACGCGCTCGAAGCCATCCTGCGAGGCAACGCCCCCCAGGCAATCACCGCGAGCTGGCAGGCCGATCTCTCCGCGTTCCTCGAGCGCCGGAAGGCCAGCCTGCTGTACTGACGGACCAGTGATCGGCGGCATGTCCTTCACGACCCGCGCCAAGGTCCGGATGTGGGGGTGAGGGTTACTCCGTGGGTCGCCCTGCCAGCAGCGAGTGCAGCCGCGGTGTGATGTTCGCCGTCGCTCCGGGTCCCTTGATCGACCCCGAGATCCGCTGGTCGGTGCCTCGACCCGAAGCGTCGGGGAGCGCGAACAGCGGGATCATACGACTCGCGTAGCCCGCGCTCGCCAGCGCATCGCGATCCTGGTCGAGGTCGAACTCCAGGAACGTCACGCCATCCAGCTCTCGATCCAGCTTCCCCTCGGTCACCGCGTGGTGGAAGTACTGACAGGGTTCACACCAAGTCGCGCCCACGTAGACGACGACCCGCGTGTAGCCGGCCTTGCCCGCCTGCTGTGCGGTGTTGGCCTCCTCGAGCTTGTCGCGCACGAAGCTCGCGACATCAGCGCCGCCCGTGGGGCCGCGCACGAAGCGTGGAGGAAACTGCACGTCGGAGATCGCCGTAGCGCTCGGGCTCGCGGGCTCTGGCTTCGGGGCATCTCGCTTCGAGTCACAGCCGAGCGGCGCGAGCACCATCAACCAGCAGACCAGCCCGGAGCGCAGCATAGAACCCCCTGCTACCAGCCGCCGGGGACACGGGCAAGGCGGCGCTCGCTCGCTGCATCAGACCGGGTAGGGCGGCGCCGGGTCGTACTGAATGGCGCGCTGCACTGCGCGAGCAAACGCCGGTGACTCGAGCTGCCCCACCAGCCACAGCGCGGCGTCAATCCCTGCGGATACTCCAGCTGCGCTGAGTAATCCGCGCTCACCGCCGGGGCCATCGCTCAGGCGGTCCTCGACGTAGCGCACGTCCGCTAGCACCTCGAGCGCGCCCGCAGTGCGACGCCGCAGCTCATCCACGAAGGCAAAGTAGGTCGTGACTCGATGACCGCGACTGACGCCGCTCTCGAAGAACAGCAGCGCTCCGGTGCAGATCGAGAAGCTCCAGCGCGCACCTCGGGACTGCTCCGCGATGAAGCGGAGCAACTCCGGATCGCTGGCGCCGCGACGTGTCCCCTGCCCCCCAGGCACCACCAACACGTCGCAAGCGCTGGCCTGTGCGAACCCGACGTCGGGCAGCACCCGCATGCCCTTCGCGGCCCTCACTGGCCCCTGATCCGCGCCGACCAGCTGGCAGGTCCACGGCTCGAGGTCCGGCGCGCGCAGGCGGGAAGCCATGCGCAGCACCTCCCACGGGCCCACCAGGTCCAGCTCTTCGAAGTCCTCGAACAGAACGAACGCAAACCTCATCGCTACCTCCTTCTTGCCCGAGCCTGCACGCCAGCGCCGCCCCGCGCACTGACCTCGAGGCCACAGCCACAGACATCTGGGCGCGCTTGCTTGCTGCGCAGCCACCACGAGTCGTGTCAGAGTGCCTGGGATGCGGCGTGCGCTCCTCCTCGTCTGCTCGATGCTGCTAGGGTCTGCCTGCACGCCTGCCAGCAGCGAAGCGCCCCGCGACGCGGCCCGACTGGAGGGCGACATGGGCCTGCTCGAGCCGTTTCGCGCCATCTCTCCCAAGGAGCACGTGCCTCATTTCATGGTCATGGACACCGCGGGTGGCGTCCACGACTCCCGCCGCATGCTCGGCAAGGGACCGCTCCTGATCAACTTCTTCGCGTCCTGGTGCGAGTCGTGTGCCGCCAAGGCGCCCCTCGTGAGCCAGAGCCTGAAGGACGCACCGGCGCACACCGCTGCCCTCGCCGTGTCCCTGGACGATGATTCCACCTGGAAATATGTGGACGACTATGTCTCCGACCATGGCATGGACTACCCTGTGATCCGGGGCGCGGAGTTCGCGAAGTTCGCCCTGGCTTTCGACCCGGTTCAAGCCGTGCCGACGCTGGTCGTCGTCAGCGTCGACGGGTACGTCGTCGACTTCCAGGTGGGGCTCCGACAGAGCGACACCGAGCGCTTGCCGAGAGCGCTCCAGCGCGCCGCGTCGCCAGTCGCGCAGACCACGGCGAACCTCACCCCCCACCCTCGCAACCCCTGAACCGAGGGAGTGTGTGTCTGCGGAGCAATCAGCATCCGCTCGTCAACGCAGTGCCTGCGAGCGGCTCGGGCGCTCGGAGTGGGGTTCCAGCGCATCCCGCCCGGCCCGCTCCCGCAGACCGTTGACCAACTTGAGCACGCGGGGCCGGAACAACAGCTTCCGCTGCAGCTTGCGCTTCCCGGGCAAGTCGAGCAGGCCGATGGCCACGATCAGCGTCAGCAAGCCCTGCCCCGGCCCCACCAGCATGATCAAGCCGGCGATCAGCAGCGCCACGCCAACCAGGTTCTTCAACAGGCGCAACGCGAGCCTCGAGGGCGACAGGCCTCTCCAGGGCAGCGGTGGACCCACGAGGAGATCCGCGGGGGCTCGCGCCAGGTACCAGGGGATGGCGACGATGCACACCACGAAACTCCCCACGGAAATGATGGTCAACCAGACCCAGGACGGGGCGCTCTCCAGCCAGGACATGGCCGCTCACAAGAGCCCGAGCAGCGTGCTCTCGAAGTCATCGGGGAGCACGCCCGGGGCAAACCACACCACCTTGCCCCGCTCGTTCAGCAACAGGTTGACGGGTGTCACGCCGAGCTCGAGAAACTGCAAGGTGTTGCTCTGGGGATCGACATAGATGGGATAGGTGAGCGAGTAGGTATCTCGCCAGGTCCTGCAGAACTCCGGCCCGGGTAGGAAGCCTTCGACGTCGGCGTACATGAACTGCACCACCTGCAAGCCGCGATCCGAGTAGCGGTTGTATAGTTCTTCCATCACCAGTGCCTCGTCCTGGCAGGGTTCGCACCAACCCGCCCCAATCGAGACCAGGGTCAACTTGTGATCGCAGCGCATCTGATCGACCGTGGTGGTGTTGCCGTCACAGTCCAGCAGCAGGATGTCCGGCATGCTCTCACCGAAGTCGGGGTCGGTTCCGTACGGTTTTTGCGCCTTGTTGCACTGACCGGACGCACCGACGTCCTTGACCGGGGCGTCAGGAATACTGCCATCGAACGCCGGCAGACCGCCGTCGCTCTCGGGGATGGGTCCGAGGCGCTCGTCCCTCCCGCTGCAAGCTGAGGCCAGGAGCGTCGCGAGCACACCCGCGCCAAGCGACGCGCCCCAGCGTGATCGCAACTCCCGAGCGTGGCGTTCCAATCGACCCCGAGACACTCCTGCGACTATAGCAGTCCCCCAGGAAGCAGCCGGTAGCCCGCACTGACAGGACGCTACTGGGCTTCGTCCCGCTGCTTCAGCGCTTCATTCATGCAGGAATAGCGCCGCTCGAGCTGCCGCTTCCGTCAGCACCTCCCACACCCGCGCGCGCGATGCGGCGATCTCGATCTGCGTTGGTACTTCCTGCATGACGCCAGCATCCTCCCCCTCAGCCCCAGCCGCACCAACCCCAGAAGCGCCCAGACCCCGCGCTTCCCAGGCTGAGAAGGTCACGGGGCCTGACTTGGTCCTCGGGTTTGGGGGTGAGGGAAGAGTCGCTACACGCCGACGATGAAGGTGACGCTCGTGGTGCCGCTGCCGCCGATGTTGAGCGTCGCGAAGTTCTTCGCGCCCTCGACCTGGTAGTCGCCGGCAGTTCCAGTCACCTGCTTGTACGCGTCCAGAAGCTGTCGCACACCGGTCGCACCGACCGGATGCCCAGCGCCAATCAGGCCACCGCTCGGGTTGATCGGGCACTTCCCCCCGAGAGCGATCACGCCCTCTTCGACTGCCTTCCAGCTCTCACCGGGCTTGGTTAGCCCGAAGTGGTCGATCGCCATGTATTCGCTGGTGGTGAAGCAGTCGTGAGTCTCGATGCCATCGATGCCGCCGACATCCGCCAGCCCGGCGCGCTTGAGCGCATCGGTGACCGTGGACCGCACGTGAGGCAGCACATACTCCGCGTTCTTGCTCTCCTCGACCTTGTCCTCGAAGCGCAGGCGAGCCGTGTGGTGCCCCCAGCCCTTGATGCGCGGGATGCGCTCCAGGGCGATCCCCCGCGCCTTCGCGTACTTTTCCGCGTAGCTTCTCGAGGCCAGGAAGACCGTGGCCGCGCCGTCGGTGACCTGTGAGCAGTCGG
>JAGQIY010000406.1 GCA_020430865.1 Myxococcales bacterium | reverse complement strand
GGAGACAGGCACTAGGAAGTCGAGCTTCCGTAGCTTGACCCATCCTGCATGGGTGCGCGCAACTCGGGCGGTCGCGACGGCGGCCCGGCACAGGCTGGGAGCTCAGGTAAGAGCACGGGGTGGGAGTGCTGGACGCAGTCGCTTGCGTCGCGCCGCACGAGTTGAAGAGCGTGCAACCCAGCTGGTCAGGCGTCGCGTCCGCAAGAAGTGTTCCCACGTCGAGACAGAACGAAAGCCAGCACCAGCCGGCTTGTCGAGCGAGGTGACGGTGCCTATCGAGCGGGGTTGGTCTCGTAAGGAAGCGTGGCCGCCCTTCGGGGCCGTGCCTTCGCTCGGCTGGTCGCCGAATCGGCTGAAATCCAGCGGGATCCGGGCGCCAAGGGCTCAAGGACGAGTCCCGACTTTTCGTGCGAAGCGCAGGAAACCTCGCCCCCGACGAGCGGCGGCGAAGGCGCTCGCGAGATGCAGCGCGAGGTCGGCGACGCCGCCCTTGCGATGCGCATGTAGAGCCAGCGCTCTGGTCAGCATCGGTGCGTCGCATACGAGGCAGGCGTTCGAGTTGTTTCCGCGTGTCAAGCAGGCTTTTCCCGTTGCTTGGTGAGCGGCTGGCGACTAGCGTTCGGCGTGGTGCCTCGTTCCCCCTCTGATCGACGCCGCGCCAAGGAGCCTCGTCATGGCAATCTTGGTCGGCTGCTACTCGTGGCGAGTCGTGACTTTCAGCGCCGCTCGATGCTGAAGCTCGCTGCCTATGGCTACGACGACCTGAAGCCTTCCCACAGCGCGCTGTTCTCCAACCTGGGAACAGAGGGTGCGCGGCTGGTCGATGTCGCAGCGAAGGCTGGAATCACCAAGCAGTCGATGGCTGCGATCGCGGATGAGCTCGAGGTCCTCGGCTACATCGAGCGCCTCCCAGATCCCAGTGACGGCCGCGCGCGGATCATCAAGCTCTCGAAGCGGGGATGGGACTGCGTTGCTAAGTGGGACAGCATGCTGGACGAGATCATCGACGAGTACGGGGCCAGCATCGGCACCGCGCGAGTCGAGCGTCTCACTCGGGATTTGAGCAAGCTGGTCGCGGTGATCGGCGACGCAGCCGAAGAGGACTAGCGGAACACGAGTCCCGCTGGGGCGAAGGCGAATTCCGCGAGGCTTGACTGCATCGTCCCCTCACTGGACGTTTGGCGTGATGCCTTCTCGGTCCGTTGGCTGCTCGCGCTGGCGCACGGCTCTGGTGTGCCTGGTCGCCGTCCCACTCGTGGCGGCGGCTGGCTGCTTTCCCTACGCGCTGCCTCCGACTCAGCTCAGCGCCGGGGTTGGGCCCACCAATGGTTACGTGGCGGATCGCGCCGTTCGCAACGAGCAAGCGCAGCCCGCGCACTACAATCTGAGGGGTGGCATTCACCCGCTCGGCGTCGTCGAGGGCTTGGCCGAGCGCAACGTGGACGTGGGCCTGGGCTATCAGCTGGAGCGCGCGAACCCGAGCGACGGGGATTCGCGATTCGTGCACGGGCCCTACCTCGAGCTGGACGGCTACGCGATTCCCGCGAAGAAAGCCGGAGGTTCGGTGCGAGTCGGGGCGCGCGGCACCCTCGACCTGCTGTTCGCCAACTATGAGTACGAGCGCCACGTGGGGGCGGGCGGAATGCTCGCGGCCCTGGTCGAGTTCGTTGACTATGGTAGCTCGGAGTTCGAGTCGGACGATGGCGATACGTCGACGGCGGGCGTCACGGCAGGGGAGCTGGCGATCGGGGGCTTCCTCGGGGCGAGCTATCGCAACCTGGGCGCCGAGTCGTACTGGGCTGGCGTGATCGGTGTCACGGTGAGGTTGCCGTTCGTGGTGGGGATCGCCTGCTGCTACACGGGCCCCGACTCCGACTCCGACGGCTCGGGCAGCTCGGACAGCTCGGGTAGCTCGGGCAGCTCGGGCAGCAGTGGCGCCGGCAGCGGCGGCTCGGGGGGCGGGGGCGGACGTACACCCGCGCATCCCTCGCCCAGTCGAACCCCCGCCCACCCCACCAGTCAGTAGAGACCAGAGCCACGTGACTAGGCTCCTCAAGCTTGGCGGCATCGCACACGAATCGGTACCGTGCGGAAAGCCAGGACGCCATGATGAGGTGTGTGATCCGGCGCCGATGTGGGGCTTCCCCGTACTTGTATGCGCTCAGAACGGAGCGGGTCGTGGCGCCAAGGGAGCAACCGGAACGCCGATAAGTTCAGCGATCCTGGAAGGATGCGTAAACATATCGACCGTTCGGTTGAACTAGGGCTCGTGGCCCCTAAACTGAACGCCCCATGGGTGGAACGCGCTTCCCTTCGGCGCCCTCAGGAGATGTCATGCGTTTGATTCAGCTTAGCGGTTTGGCTGTGGTTCTTGGTCTCGTCGTAGGTTGTGGCTCGACCTCGGATGGCGACGAGGCCTCCGGCGGTAGCGGCAACGGCGGTAGCGGCAACGGCGGCACCGCCAACGGCGGCAGCGGCAACGGCGGCAGCGGCAACGGCGGCAGCGGTGGCACCAGCAATGGCGGCACTGCTGGCGTTGGTGGCAACCCTTTCCAGGGGGAAACATTCCAGGTCAGTATTGGCCCGATCGCCGTGGAGCCGGGCGAAGAGAACACCCAGTGCATCGTCACCCGGCTGGGCAACCCCGACGCGATTCATGTCGGCGCGATCCACAACGTGATCAGTAGCTCTTCGCACCACATGATCGTGTACCGCACGGCGGACACCGAGGAGCGACTAACGCCCTTCGATTGCACGCCGTTCGTCGAGACCTTGAATCCCGACAAGGGCGCGCCGTTGATGGTCACCCAGAAGCACGACGACGAGCTGCGTCTGCCGGAGGGTGTGGCTTTCACCCTGGCGGCGGACCAGATGATCCGGATCGAGCTGCACTACATCAACACCACGCCGGATCCGGTCGAGGTGACGGCGACGTCCGCCTTCCACACCATGGACGACTCGCAGTTCGAGAACGAAGCGGACTTCCTCTTCATCGGCAGCCCCGACATCAACATCCCGGCCCAGGGCAAGCAGACCCTGGGACCGATGTTCTTCAAGGTCCCCGACAAGTTCGCGGACGCCAACTTCTTCGCCATCACGGGTCACACACACCAGTACGGAACCAACATGACCGTCGACTCGGTGGCCAACGCGTCCGATCCAGGGACCCCGGTCTACGACGTGCCCAACTGGGCCTGGGACGAACCGGAGACCGTGCAGCACGATCCGCCCTTCAAGGTGCCACAGGGCGGGGGCTTCAACTTCACCTGTGAGTGGGACAACACCAGCTCCAGCAGCGTCGGATTCGGTGAGAGCGCCAACCAGGAGATGTGCTTCTTCTGGAGCTACTACTACCCGAGCCAGGGCGCCAAGGTGTGCTTCGTGAGCGAGCAATACAACGTGACGGAGTGCTGTCCCGGCGGGCCGCTCTGCAGCCTGATCGAACAGTACCTGTGAGGACCAGCCCGCAGGGTAGCCCTGAAACGCTGTGTTGACTTGTTCAACGAATCACAGATTCGCCTCACTAGGCCAGCGGCAGGCGTTTCCCTGCGGCAAGTTTCCCGGGCTTCGGATTCGGTAGGTGACCGAGTTCCTTGAAGTGCTTTCGATAGTCGCCGTAGCGCCCACCATCACGCACGGCTGCGGCCAGGGCGAGGCCCTCGGCGCTCCCGCCTTGCGCCAGCACGAACTCCACCCAGGCCCACTTCGCGCTGGTGGAGCGCACGTCGGCCCGACCTTTGAGCCCACGCCGCAGTCGCTCGAGGCGACCGTTGACCACGTCGACTCCCGCAAAGGCTTGGCGGTCCAGCGGCGTGTTTCGCTTCGCGCAGAACGGTGCGATCCCGAGGGCGATGGGGATCTGCTTGGACAGCTCGCTCACGAAGCCCACGCACTCATCGATGTCCTCGTCCGTCTCGCCAGGGAGCCCGATCATGAGGTACAGCTTGAGGCGGTCGTAGCCGTACTTGCGGGCACGCTGCGCGGCGTTCTCGTAGTGCTTCTCGCGCCCTCGACGCTCGATCATCTCCCTCAGGCGCTCGCTCGGTCCGTCCAGCGCGGTCGTCAGGCTGCGATAGCCAGCGCGGCGCAGGCACTCCACCAGCTCCTCCTTCAGGCGGTCGGGACGCAAGCTGCTCAAGCCCACCTCGCAGCCTCGATCCGCGAGGCTGTTGACGATGTCGACGATGCGCGGGTGATCGCTCACCGCGGCGCCCACCAGCCCCACCCGTTTCGCGTCCTCCGGGATCTTCTCCAGGATGACTTCCTGGGGAACGAGGCGCATGCCACCGTTGGTCGAGCGGCGCATCACGCAGTACTGGCAGCTGCGTGAGCAGCCGCGCTCCGTCTCGATCAGGAACATGTTCGAGAGCTCGGTGTGGGGTGTCCGGATGGCGCTGTGTGCCGGCAGCAACGCGTTGTCGCACGCCGCGATCGTCGCGAGCGTCTCGCCATGGTGCTCGGCGACGCTGATGTTTGGGTGTCTTGCGAGTGCTGCGCGCGCCGACGCGTGATCCGTCGAAGCCGCGATGGTTTGCACCGCCCAGGCTACGATCTCCTCTGCCTCACCCAGAATGATGGCATCGGCGAAGGGCAGGAGTGGCGTGGGGTTCGAGAACGTCAGCGGCCCACCGCACAGGATGAACGGGTGACGCGCCTCGCGTTCCTGCCACGTCAGCGGGATCTTCGCCGCATCGAGCATGCGCACGAGGCCGGCCAGCTCCAGCTCGTAGGCCACGCTGAAGGCGAGGATCGGGAAGTCCGTCGGGGGGCGCAGCGTCTCGTAGCTGACCGAGGTCTCCACCTCGAACGTACCAGTGCGATCGGCGCCGTCGGGCAGGAACAGCCGCTCGCACATCACCTCGGGGGTGTCCTGCAGCGCGCGATAGATGCGCTGGTAGCCCAGGGAACTCATGCCCACGTGGTAGGGCGACGGATAGGCCAGACCGACCCGGATCGGCGCCTCCTTGGTGATGCGTCCCACCTCGGCGTCGAGGCGCTCCCGGATCAGCTGGCGAGTGGCGTTGGAAATCAAGCGCCCACACTATAGCGCGCGATCGCGTCGGCACCCCCGATTGCTGTCACTTCGGTCCTCGGAGACCCACCGAGGCCACGTGCCGCAGCCTGGGTGGGCGACCGACGGTACCCGCCGCCTACTTGGTCCCGTGGCAGAACTTGCAGCCGAAGTCCGAGTTGGCATAGACGCGGTCGAACACTGGTTCGCTCTCACCAATGTCGGCAAACTCCTGGATGAAGGCGTCAATGTTTTCCACGCGGCTATCAACGAAGTCCTTGTAGGGCCAGGATTCGTAGTCTGGTGCCTGCTGGGCGGACTGGAAGTACGCCAGCGCCTCTTCCTTCCGCCCGACGCGCGCGAAGCCTTCACCCATGTGATAGCGCATGCCAGCGACGGCGTAGGGCGCCTTCCAGGTGTTGTGCTCACACCACTCGACGCCTTCACACACCCAGGACTCGGCCAGCTTCACGGTCTCTTGAGGAATGCCGGTGTCGAGGGGCAAGCCGATGGTGGTGCCGGTGAGCGACGGGATGTTACCCAGCGGGCACAGCTCCACGTTCTTCAGCGCTTCGTCGAACAGCTTCTGTGCAGCGACGTAGTCCTTGGTGACCACCGCGATCGCGATGCGCATGGTGTCGCGCCAGGTCGGGACGATGGGGTGCGCCGGCCAGAGCTCCAGCGCCTTGTCGAAGTCGGGTTCAACCGTCAGGACTTTGTCCATGTCGGCGTTCTCCATCGCCATCGCCATCGCCATCTGTCCCCTGCGGAAATACAGGTTGGCGACCGCCTGCTGGTCTCCCTCGGGCTCGAAGCGCTCGATCAGGGCGCTCAGCGTCGCGTAAGCCTGAGGGCGCTGATCGTAGTCGGCGCGCAGCGTGTACCAGAAGCGCTGCTCAGCGCAGAGATACGAGGTCTCCTCGTCGAGCCCGGCGCAGTCCGCCGGGTAGCTGTCGTGACTGATCACGGCACCTTCGATGCCGCCGCACTGCATCGCTGCGCCACCACTCCCGCCGGTCGCCCCGGAGCTGCCGCCGCTGCCCGCGCCCCCGACCGCCGGCTCACCGCCGCTTCCGGAGGTTCCGGCACCTCCGTTGCCGCCGCCTGCGACGCCTGGGTTGCCGCCGTCGCCGTCGCTTCCGCAGGCGACCGCGAGGCTCAGCGCCAGTGCACTTGCCGCGACCAGCGCGCCCTCACCCCATGCTCTCGAACGAGCCATCAAAAGGGGATCTCCGCGTTGAGCACCAGGTCGAGCTCGGTCACTCCTGGAGTCGCGAGAGTGACGCTGATTGGCGACAGACCATCGAAGGCGATCAGGTCGGGTTTCTTGGGTGAGGGATCCGCCTGGGAGACGTTGCCGTCGTCGTCCATGAACGCGACGACGAAGCGAGGCTCGCTGGATACGGGGATGTTATCCACGCGGTAACTGACGCTGGTGCCGTCCACGCTCAGATCAGCATCCATGATCAGGGTGTTTGCGAGCGCCTCGGCGTTCATGTTGGTCACGGGGTTGTCGGCGAACACGGCGATGTAGACGTTGCCGATGCCGTCGAGGCCGCTGGGGATCCGCGCAGTGCGCCCGATTCGACCCTCCAGCGACGCGCTGCCGGAGATGGCGCCGCCGCTGCCACCGCTCGCTGCTCCCGCGCTGCCACCACTGGCTGCACCGGCGCTACCGCCTGCGCCCCCAGCCTGGCCCGCTCCTGCGCCGCCGCTTCCGCCGTTCAGATCGCCCGCGGCGCCACCGTTCGCGGTTCCCGCGCTCGAGCTGCTGCCCGCCGCTGCGCTGCCGGCTTCTCCACCGGTCGCTCCATCGTCACTCGAGCAAGCCACGCCGAAGAGGGCGACGCTCGCCACGAGACCCAACCAACCAAGCCTCTGCATGGCCGGCAGGGTGCACTCAAAAGTAAGAAGTCGCAAGTTGAACTTTCAAGTTCCATGTGACCTCACGAGCCGCGGGCCGCGAGGCTGGCGACACGCGTTGCACTGCATCGAAATACTTTAGGCCTAAACGGAACGCCCCAGGCGCCAGGTGCCCCGTGGCGCTCCCACGCTTCGGCACTTGAGTGCAGCCTTACGCGACGCGGCAAGCGTCGCGCCGCGGAAGCTTGGGGGCAGGTGGCACTGTTCACGGGACTTCCGCTGCGGGGCGTGTCCTATAATTGAGCGATGGGTGCCACGAACCCCGGCGAGCGGGATCTGATTTACGACTGGAACGAGATCGCGCGCAAAGGCCGTGTGATCCCCAAGGGAGTCGAGTTCTTCGATGAGACCCTGCGAGACGGGCTGCAGAACCCGTCGGTCATCGATCCCGACATCGACGACAAGCTCAAGCTGGTCCACCTGATGGACAAGCTGGGCATCCACGAAGCCGACATCGGCCTACCCGGCAGCTCACGACGTGCCTTCGACGACTGCCTGCGCATCTGCCAGGAGATCACCAGCAACGACCTGTCGCTGAAGGTCGCTTGCGCCGGGCGCACCGTGGCCTCGGACATCACTCCGATGGTGGAGCTGTCACAGCGCGCCGGTATCCCGGTGGAGGTCTACGCGTTCGTCGGTTCCAGTCCGATCCGAGCCCTGGCCGAGGAGTGGGACCTGGATCGGATCAAACGTTTCACCGCGGAAGCAATCGACGTCGGGGTGAAGAACGGTCTCGAGGTCTGCTACGTCACCGAGGACACCACGCGCAGTCGCCCGGAGATCCTCGCAGAGCTGTTCAAGGTGGCGGTGGATCACGGCGCGAGCGGCCTCTGTCTGTGCGACACGGTCGGCCACGCCACCCCGGACGGAGTGCGCAACCTGATCAACTTCACGCGTTCCCTGGTCTCTGCCATGGGCTGCGAGGTGCGCATCGATTGGCATGGTCACAACGACCGGGGACTGGGGCTGGTCAACGCGATTCTCGCGCTGGAGGTCGGCGCGGACCGTGTACACGGGACGGCGCTGGGCATCGGTGAGCGGGTCGGCAACGCTCAGATGGAGCTGATCCTGCTCAACCTGAAGCTGCTCGGCTTGCTGGAAGGTCAAGACCTCAGTCATCTGCTCGAGTACTGTCAGCTCGCCGCCAAGGCCGTGGGCTGGGACGTTCCGATCAACTACCCGCTCGTCGGCGACGACGCTTTCCGTACGGCAACTGGCGTTCATGCCGCGGCGATCATCAAGGCCAAGCAGAAGGGCGACGACTGGCTGGCGGATCGCATCTACTCGGGTGTCCCCGCGGGGATGTTCGGGAGGCATCAGGAGATCTGCATCGGCTACATGTCCGGTGCGAGCAACGTGAACTACTGGCTTCGTCAGCGGGACATCGAGCCGAACGAAGAGCTGGTGAAGGCGATCCTGGCGCGGGCCAAGGAGTCGAAGCACATCTTGCGTGACGCCGAGGTGATGGAGCTGGTGCAGCAGCACGGCCGAAGCTGAGCGTCCCTCCGGGCACCAGCGTGGTGAGCGACACGCTCCGCGTATCCGCGCTGCGAGGCGAGCCCCCGTCGGCGCTGGCCGCGCCCGATGAGAGCCCCCGAGCGATCGAGCTGGCTCTTGCGCTGCGCTGCGTCGAAGCCGGCAGGCCACCGAGCCCGAATCGGTCTCTCGCTTTCCCCTCAAAACCGCTACCCTGCGAGCCAGGTTCCGTGCGCGCGTTCGGCTCCGCGAGGGGGACCGTCGCAGCTAAGGGAGCGCGCTCGGCAATGCGCCGGAAAGAGGGAGAACATGACGCCGTACCAGACTACCAACTATTTCCTCGAGCAGGGCTTCGAGATCCTCAAGCTCGACTCGCGCTACAAGACGTTGTTGGTCACGCCGAGCCGCGAGCTGCGCGTCGAGCTGGTGATCGAGATGGATGACGGTTCCATCGGGAACTACATCGGCTATCGGGTTCAGCACGACAACTCGCGTGGACCCTTCAAGGGTGGCCTCCGCTATCACCCCGAAGTCGACATCGACGAGGTGCGCTCGTTGGCGTCCCTGATGACCTGGAAGACCGCGCTGATCGGTGTGCCATATGGTGGCGCCAAGGGCGGCATCCAGGTCGACCCCCACAAGCTCAGCCAGCGCGAGCTGGAGCGTCTGACTCGGCGCTTCACCGATCAGATCGCCGAGTTCATCGGTCCAGGCACGGACATCCCAGCACCGGACATGAACACCAACGGGCGAGTGATGAGCTGGATATTCGATCAGTACAGCCGGAGGTACGGCTTCAACCCGGGCGTGGTCACCGGCAAGCCCGTCGATCTGCACGGAAGCCTGGGACGTGAGGCTGCCACCGGACGCGGCTGCCTGTACGCGATCCGCGAGGTGCTGGCTTCCGTAGGGAAAAATGTTTCGGGCTCGAGCTTCGTGGTGCAGGGCTTTGGCAACGTGGGCAGCTTCTTCTGCCGCCTGGCCCATGAGGTGGGAGCGAAGATCACCGCCGTCAGCGATGTGCGCGGTGGCATCCACAACTCGAACGGGCTCGACATCCCCAAGCTGGTCGAGCACGTGCAGAGGACCGGGAGCGTCGTCGAGTTTCCCGGCAGCGAACCGATCTCCAACTCGGATCTGCTGACCGCGCAGTGCGACGTGCTGGTGCCCGCCGCCCTGGGACACGTTCTCACCTCGGACAACGCGAACCAGGTCAGCGCAAAGTACATCCTGGAGGCAGCGAACGGGCCTTGCACCGCCGAAGCCGATGACATCTTCAACAAGCGCGGTATCGTGTGCGTCCCCGACATCTTCGCCAACGCGGGCGGCGTGACGGTCTCCTACTTCGAGTGGGTGCAGAACACTCAGCACCTGAAGTGGGGCGAAGACGAGGTGAACAAGCGCCTCGAGGAGCACATGGTCTCGGCGCACAGGTCGCTGGCGAAGGCGATGAAGACGCACACCGACTGTTCGATGCGTACGGCGGCCTTCGCCCTCGCCATTCAGCGGGTGAAAGAAGCCACGGACATGCGCGGCCTCGGCTGAGCGAGCCGAAGGCCGAGCGAACCGCCCAGACCACCCGACGGGGCGGTCTCGTCCGAGCAGGTGTCGAAACCGCTGGAGGAGGCCGCCGCCAGGCTCGCGCGTTTGTGCAGTCACACTCCGCGCACCTCGGTCGACGGGAGACCCATGCCGAACGCTTCTTCCCACCTCGCAGCGCTCTGTGCGCTCGCTGTAGGCGTCTTCGCAGGGAGCGGGTGCTCGCGCGAGCCGAGCACCACCCGCGCCGAGTCACCGCCAGCCGCGTCCAGCTCCCGGCTCGCAGAAGCCAAACCGCGAGCCCCCGAGCTGCCCTCCAAGGGTCCCGGGGAGCGCGGCGAAGTGCCGAAGGCCGAGGCGCCGCCCGAGCCGGATCTGAAGCCCTATCCCTGGCTCGTGGAGCACCCTGAGCTCAGTGTCCAGGACGACCTGCAGGCGCGCGTTCCAGCGCCCGAAGGGACCAGCCGGGTGAGCCTCCCGGAGCACGGCTTCGGCGCCTGGCTACGTCACCTACCCATGTTGCCGCACGGAACACCGGTGCGAAGTCATGCCGGAGGTCGGCTGCGTGACGGCGAGAGCTCGATGGTCACCGGAGTCGTCGCCCTGGACATCGGGCAGGCAGACCTCCAGCAGTGCGCTGACGCAGTGATGCGCCTGCACGGGGAGTGGCTGTGGTCCCAGGGAGGCCGTGACCAGGCTTACCGCGCGGCAAGCGGCATGTTGCTCGACTATCGGCGGTGGTCCCAGGGGCAACGGATCGTGGCGAAGGGCGCGAGCATTGGCTGGGCGGCGACGGGGAGGCCCAGGGATGACCACCCGACGTTTCGGAGGTTCATGGACGCCGTGTTCGCCTGGAGTAACACGGTGGCGCTGGCCCGCATGGGCAAGCACGTCAGCTACCAAGACCTCCGGCCGGGAGACTTCCTGATCGAAGCAGGCAATCCGGGACACACGGTCCTGGTGCTGGACATGGTTCGAGCTCCCGATGGCAGTCAGCGGGTCCTGCTCGGACAGAGCTACATGCCAGCGCAGAGCTTCCACGTCCTCAAGAGCCCTGAGGGTCCGTGGTTTCGAGTCTCTGCCGAGCGGGGCGTGAAGACACCGTTCTGGCCGCGAGCCTTCGAGTGGGCACAGCTTCGGCGCCTCGATACCTAGTGTCCTGTCTCCGTAATTCGCTACAAATTCCAGCAGCCTGCGTGCTGATCCGCACGGATTGAGCACCCTTGCTCTGGCACAGCCCCACGAAGGTGAGGAGTGACGCGCCCGGGGGGGGACATCGAAGGCACGGTGCGAGAGCCGGATCTGGTGCGAGTCTGCGCAGGCACGGTGGTTGTTTGATTGGCAGGATGTTTTTCAACACCGAGCTAGAGCTGCGGCCGGCGGGCCGTGCTACTAGCTGCCAGTGTCGCAAGAAGCCGGGCGTTCGAAGCGGGTGAGATCCAAGGCGGGGACGAAATGGTCCGGCCGCAAGACGCAGTCTGGAAGCAGCACCAGGCCAGACAGCAGCGCTGCGCGGCCCAGGCCCCCGGCCGCCTCGCGAACCGAAGTCAAATCCGAGCGGAAGCGCACATCCAGCAGCGATGCGCCCAAGCCCTCGAGGCCCGCGCGTGGCAGGGCAGGCGATTCGACGAGCCGAGCCGGAGGCAGGGCTGAGAAGGTGTCCAGCAAGCCACAACAAGCGGTCGGCAGGACCGCGAAGCCGTCAGGGGGTAAGGCCGCGGGCGCGTCCAAGCGTCGTTCGCGCGGGAAGGGTCGCCTGGCCGGGCTTGACGCAGAGCAGCTAGAGGAGCTGGCGAAGCAGGTTCCCGTTCCGCCTCTCGAGCGGCGACCCCTGAGTCACGTCGGGGGTGAGGTCGAGCTGTGGGGCGCCGAAGCGCTCGGCCCCGCCCTGAAGGCTGCGCTGCAGGTCACCTCCGATGAGAGCGTGGTGCGTGCCCACGTTCATGGCTTCCACAGCTACCCTGCCCGCCTGCATCCGGTCACTGCCCGGGAGCTCGTGCGACGCCTCACCGGGCCGAAGGGCCGCGTGCTCGATCCATTCTGCGGGAGCGGTACCGTGGCTGTGGAGTCGCGCATCGCCGGCCGTTCCATGGGCGGCTCGGACGCCAATCCATTCGCGATCGAGCTGGCGAAGCTAAAAACCGCGGGGAAATTGCCGGGCCTGGGCTTGCTCGCGGCCCAAGTCGCCGAGAAGGCGGACGAGCGCCGCGAGGCCAAGGCTGGTCCGACCAAGCGCTACGGTCAGGTGGATCGAGAGCTCTTCGACGTGCACGTCCTGCTCGAGCTGGACGGCCTGAAGTCGAGTATCATGAAGCTGCCTCGGTCCCCGGAGCGTCAGGCGTTGATGCTGGTGCTGACGTCGCTCCTGACCAAGGTGAGTCGCAGCCCTGGCGACACGCGCAAGCAGACGATGCAACGCCGCCTCGCGTCCGGGTTCACGATCAAGAGCTTCGTGGCGAAGGCCGAGGAGCTCGAGCGTCGACTGGCGGACTTCGAGGCGCTGCTTCCCAAGCAAGCGCCTCGGCCACATCTCGAGGTGTGCGACGCTCGCAGTCTCGACTACGTGCGAGCAAGCTCGGTCAACCTGGTGCTCACCTCACCCCCATACCCAGGGGTCTATGACTACGTGAAGCACCACGAGACCCGTATGCGTTGGCTCGGGCTCGACGTCGAGGGATTTTCCCGCTCGGAAATTGGGGCGCAGCGGCGGCTCGCAGGACAGGACTTCGCGCGCGCAGCTGGGCGCTGGGACAAGGAGCTCCTGCCTTGCTTGAAGGCGATGAAGCGGGCCCTCGCTCCCAAGGGCAACATCGTCCTGGTGATCGCAGACACGGTGCTCGGAGGTCGCGCCTGGTTGGCTGACCGCGCACTGAAGGACCTGGCTCCGCGGGCTGGCCTGGAGCTGTGTGCGGTCGCATCCCAGGCCCGACCGCTTTTCCTGGCCAGCGCTCGAGCGGCGTTCCAGGGCCGTCCAAGGCGAGAACACCTGCTGGCTTTGGCTCACGCTCGCTAGCCACCGCGAGCAGGCGGACGTGTCCCGCTGACGCGCCGCAGCACCCAGGACCTGCTGATTTTCCGCCATGTTTCGAGTAACTCAGTTTTGAGTTACTCTATGATGACGGGTCGGTTCACAGGACCCTCAGGGAGGTCGACATGGCGGTCGCGAACAGGTTCGAGAAGCTTTTCCCTACGGTAATCAATGCTGGGCACGCCTCGAATCGCGTCAGGTTGCTGGCCACGCTGTTCGGCGCCTTGATGCTCGGCCTGAGCGCGCCTGCCGCCGCGTTGACCCAACCCGGTGGTGCGCCGATCCCGAGCCCCATGGGATGCGACTCGGGTCGTCCGACGGGTCTTGCTGCCGTCCTCGCCTGTGTGTGCGAAGAGGCCAACGTCTGCAACATCGGGGATCCTTGTCCCGATGCTTCGAGCTGCAGCGACGGCAAGAACGGCAGCTGTGAGACCACGCTCTATCATTCGTACAACGACAACACCTGTATCCCGTCGAACCTCAGCGGCCTCGACCCCTCGACCCAAGCCTCGACCGAGCCCGAGACCTTCCGCCCCGATTGTCCGCTCACCTTCACCCTGCTCTCGCGCGGAACAGCGCTCTTCAAGGACGCGTTCGGTTGGTACAACGTCACCGGCCAGAAGCCTGCGCTCTCCGACCTGCACCCGATGCTGGACTGCAACACGACCGCCGGTGACGACGTCGTGCTCGACCTAGCTTCGGAGCCCGCCTACGCGGGAGGAGAGATCGGCTTCTTCTTGGTCACGCCGGAGAACCTCGGCGCTCGAGGCAGCTGTCAGGGTGGTGACTGTTGCGCGACGGTGCCGCGCGCCATGCAGGGCAACGGTCAGATCTATTTCTCCGAGCGGAAATACAATCCCGACTTCCAGGGCAGCAGCTCGCTGATTCACCTGATCGTCTTGCAGAGCGAGGTCTGGCCCAGCAAGTTCTACTTCGCCTGGGAAGACATCTATGGAGGCAGCAACAATGATTTCACTGACTTCGTGGCGGGCGTCAGCGGAATCCAGTGTTCTGGCGGCGGGCTCCCGTGCGACGCCTCGGGACAAGGGGCTTGTGCGCAGGGCATCACGCGCTGTCACGGGGCCGACCTGACCTGTGACCCGCTCTTCGAAGCCACGGGGGAGGCGTGCAACGGCATCGACGACGACTGCAACGGCGAAGTCGACGACGACGCAAGCTGCCCGCCCAACGAGGTCTGCCAGTACGGCAAGTGCGCACCGAGCTGCAGCAGCGGAGAGTTCCCTTGCTCCACTGGAAGGGAGTGCGAGGAGAGCAGCGGACTCTGCGTCGATGCCGGCTGCGTGGACAAGGACTGTGCCCCTGGAGACGTGTGCACCCAGGGCGAGTGCCGCGCTGCATGCGCCGGCGTGGTTTGCCCGGCGAGCCAGGACTGCATCGCCGATCGCTGCGTAGATCTGTGCGACGCTGTGGTCTGTGCCGCGGGGCAACAGTGTCGGCGGGGACAGTGCTTCGACGGCTGCAACCAGTGCGGTGGAATCAGCTGCGAGTTGCCGCTGCGCTGCGATGGCGACACCGGCGCCTGCCGTGACCCATCGTGTGACCCGGCGTGCACGGAGGGAACCCGCTGCGACCAGGGTAGCTGCGTCGATGCCTGCGAAGGGGTCAGCTGTCCGCCTGGTCAGGTCTGCTCCCTCGGGCAGTGCCGCAGCCCCGGGGAGGGCGGAACCGGGGGTATGGCCGCGTTCGGCGGCGCTGGCGGCTCGGGCGCCTCGCTCGGCGGGGACGCCGGTAGCGCGCCCAGCGCCGGAACGGGTGGTAGCGGGGCAGACGCCGCGCGTCCGCCCAGGACCAACAACACCGCGCGCTGCATCTGTGGGCTCGGACGTCCAGATCCGGAGTCGAAGGGCTTCGCCTGGCTGGGTCTGCTGGGCGGACTGATCGGGGTCGTGAGGCGGCGACGCTCTCAGCGCCAGGTACAGTGGACCTGATGCGAGCGTTCGTCGCGCCTGACCAGCTCCGCGGTAGCGCCGCGCGCCCCAGCGGAGTCCAGCGCCGCGCGAAACGCCTCCGCGAAACCCCGTTGCATGAGCTCCGGGTAGAGCTTCGCTGGTTGCGTGACGACCAGATCTGCTTTCCCTGAGGAAATCGTGGCATCGAGCACGATGCCGCGGAAGTACTGCGAGAACGCCAGCGTCAACGTGCGCACGAGGATCCGGGGCGGTGCGAGCTTGTAGAAGAGTCGATACATCGGCGACGTGGCGAACTCGCGATTGATCTCGTAGTTCCAGGCCAGATAGGCTTGCTCGTTCCCGAGGAAATCGTGGTCGAGCAAGGCCGCCACCCAGGAGTTCACCTGGACGATTGGTACCCACTCGTTGCTGGTCCAGCGCTCTCGCTCGAAGCGTCGCAGGAAGTCGGGCACGCCGGCTCCTGAGGGCAGCTGGCGTGTCCGCAGGGAGATGGCGACCAGGCTGCCTTTGATGCAGCAGTCAGGGTACGACTGCTCCGCGTGTGGCAAGCCAGAGAGGTATGCCTCGAGGTACCCACCCATCGAGGATGACGATGGCACGCGCTCCAGCGTATGGGAAGACGCCGCGCTTCGCACGCATCTGTCCGCCGTCCCGCAGCTGGAGCGTCGCTCCCGGGCCGGCTACCAGGCGCCCACACGCAGCCTTCCTCGCACCACCGCCCAGGCAACCAGCATCGCCAAGAGCACGCTCAGGTGACCCAGCAAGAGGTGTCCAGGGTGTTGCGAGGGGCAGTGCAGGTGCAGCGCGATCAAGCCGCTCAGGCCGCCGGCGGTACCAGCGTTGAGCGCGCTGATCGGCGACGCGAGCTTGTTGCGATCCAGGAGCAGGAGGACGAGCCCGAGGGGCAAGCTCCAGCCTGCGCCGTACGCGAAGCAGCCGAGCGCGCGTCGCGCAAAGCCAGGCGAGGAGTCGATGAAGCTAAATTCTCCAAGGAAACTCTGCGACAGGAAGTAGACCAGCGGCAGCCCCGCCGACAAGCCAACGAGCGCGCCCGTATGCACAGCGGACTGGACCCTCGCGTGGGGGCCTCTGAGCGCGCTCCTCACCCCCAGGAAGATCAGCGACGACGCGACCACGAGCGGGAAGGCCAGGGCTAGCGTGCCGAGGGTCGCGATGTCCGGGCGAGGCCTGAGCAGGTTCAGCACGACAAGGCCCGCGATGGCGCCGAGGGCAATCGCGATCCGGGTCGGGGTGGCGAGGCTCTTCAGCCGTCGCAGGCCGCGTTCGGCTTCGAGCGCGCGGTCGAGGTCGGCCTGGATCGCGTCGAGTCTTGGTGGGGCTATGTCTCGGAGCGCAGCCTGCGTGAGCGCGTCGCGCAGGGGCGGCTCACACAGCTCTCTGCAACCAGCGCAGGTCTCGAGGTGCACCCTGGCCCAGTCCGGTTCTTCGCCGGACAGGAGCGCGTCCCGAAGCTCGGAGCAGGTATGTGCGCTGGCGCTGGGTTCACTCATGGGCGGGCTTGGGTCTATATGGTCGGCCGTCGGCTCGGTTACTCGGCTGGCGAACTAGTCGGCTGGATCGCTCTCGAGGAGCGTTCGCAGGGCCTGGTAGCCGCGATGTGCGCGGACTTTCACCGCAGACAGACTCGCGCCCACCACCTCGGCCACTTCGGGGAAGGGCAGTCCCTCGAACCAGTGAAGGGTGATGACCTCGGCTTGATCGCTGGGGATACGCTGCATCGCCCAGCCCAGCGTGTGTTGCGCGTCTGCGCGGTTCTGATCGCCCTTCACCGCGGCCGGGTCGCTGCGTCCGTCTAGCTCGAGGGGCGCCTCGGGGCGGCGCTTCATGCGGCGAAAGTGCTCACGCTTGAGGTTGATCGCGATCGTGAAGAGCCAGGGTCGAAGGCGTGCCCCAGCGCGAAAGTCGTGTCGGCTGCGGTGGAGCTGCAGGAAGGTCTGCTGAACCAGATCATTGGCTTCTTCGCGGTTCGGGAGCTGCCGGGCCAGTACCCGCAGCAGGATCGGCGCGAGTCGCTGAAACAGCTCATCGAACGCACTTCGATCGCCGGCGACGTAGGCCGCCATCAGCTCTTCCTCGCTGCGCATCCAATCAGTCCGCGCCGCCAGTCGTCGAGACCCGCGTCGCCCCGTTCGTTGTCGCCACCCTCAAACCAACTCCGGCTGCGTACTACTCGCCCGGCGTGCTGGGGTTACTCCCCCGATGTCGATTTCCCGACAGTGACGCCGGCTCGCGTGGGTTTGGGGGTGAGGTGCACCCATTCGCGCCCTGACTCACCGCGCAGGCAGCGGTGGAGGCACGAACCTGGGCGCGTCGACGAAGTCGCAGCGCTCCGGCTGACTCAGCGAGTGCTTGCCCTGCTCCCGCTTGCGCTCGTAGAACCCGGTGGGACCCATGAGCTCGCCCAGACCTTCGCTCCAGACGTCTCCATGAGGCCCCCCGTCCAGGCGACCAAAGATGCTGTATTGCTGCAGCATGGCCGGCCACTGCGCCTGCTTGAGCCAGGGACTGAAGAGGTCGTGCTGCGTGGCGACGACCACGTCGTACTCCGCGTTGCGTAGCCTCTCCGCGTATCCTAGCGGATATGAGGAGAGGCTGACGTCCTCTGCGGACATCACTCTGTCCAGCGGTACCACGTCGCCCCGCAAGTAGCAGACGGCGCCGCGACCCAGGTACACGCGCTCGCCGCAGCGCTCCCGGGCGTGCACATAGGCGCACAGCCGCCGTCCGTAGGTGTAGTCCTCGGGAGCCGGGAGCCGCTTGGTCGGGCGCCAGATACTCAGGCAGAGCACCGCGAGCACCAGGCTGTGAGCTGCCTGCAGCGCTGGCAGCCCCGCGTTGGCCCGCAAGAACAGCAGCGGTGCTCCCAGCATGCTGTACAGGAAGAGCAACACCATCAGGTTGTTGGGGCCACCCAGCGACTTGAACAGCGCCACGATCGCCAGCGGCGTGTAGCAGAGCGTCGGTAGAGCGGCCCGCAGGTAGGCGCCGTTCCGCGACTGCCTATGGTGCCGCAAGGCAAGAAAGCAGCGGAACAGGACCAGCAGAAGCATCGGGTACAGCAGGATCCCGATGCCACTCTTGAAGTCCTTCAGCTTGAAGCTCTGGATACCCGCGGCGCTCGGGATCTCCCACACCCAGGCGATGAAGTCGTGACCCCAGGTCAGCCACATCGCGCAGAACACCAGCGCAGGCGACAGCGCGGCGCTCGCCACCAGCAGCGCCCGCTCGCGCCGTGGGATCCCCGGGGTAACGACCCCGACGAGCGCGAGCGAGGCCGTCACCGCGACCGCCCCCGTCTGCTTGAAGCAGAGCGCAAGCACGGGAAGCGTGGCCCACAGCGCGAGGCGTCGGCCCGGGCTCAGGCGAGGAGCCGCGAACGCCGTCCAGCTCGCCGCCGCGAGCACCGCCAGCTCGAGGTTCGTCGGGTGCAAGGAGTCGGCGACTGGATTCATGTAGGCGGCCAGCGCCAGAGCCATCCCCAACCCAACGCTAGCCCAGCGCAGCGTGCTCTTCATCGCTGCCGAAGGGGCCGCTCCGAGCTCCGAGCCCATGATCCCACGTCCAAGACCGGTCGCCAGCAGTACCGCGACCACCAGCCAGATCTGGGAGAGCAACTTGTGGGCGAAGAACGAGCGCACGAGGCCCAGCGGCTTCAGCAACAGCCAGCCGAGGTAGGGCCCCCCAGGCATGTAGATCCATGAGTTGGCGTCTGCTGGATTTCCGTAGGGAGACTCCCCTAGATCGATGCGCAAGAGCGTGGTCAGGTAGTAGTCGTCGGGCCAGTACAGCAGGTCGTAAGGAAAATGCAGGCGCTCCCAGACATGAGACGCGACGGTGACCAGCTGCCAGCCGAGCAGCGCCATCAAGCAACCCCAGACGAACTGGGGCAACCAGCGCCGCTGGCTGCTGCTCTGGGCGTCGCGGGGCATGGCGTGTCGACTATCGCACGCCGCTGGTCACTTCGAGCAGCCTTTGCACGTCCAGCTGCAGCTTCAGCTTCAGGCTCTCCAGCGCGTCGTCCACGTACTCTTCTTGACGCATCCCGACCAGCACGCTGCTGACTCCAGGAGTCGCCAGCAAGCAGGCGAGGGCCAGCTGAGAGAGCGGCGCGCGCGGCGCACCCGCGGCGCTGAGCGCCTCGCTCAGCGGCTTGCTGGCGCGAGCGCTCGCCTGTGCGGCTTGCTGGCGCAGCCCGGAGATGTATTCGTCGAGCGCACGCACGTATCGGCCGCGCCACTCTCGCCAGGCCTCTCCCCGCTGGCCGGCGAACGCGCCATCCAGCGCGGACAGGTAGCGCCCCGTCTCCCGCGCGATCACGCGCTGCTCGAGATCGTGCCACTGCAGGAGGCTCGAGAGCTTGCGCTCGTCGAGCACGTTTCCGTGCAGCACACCCAGGCGCTCGGCCCAGTTGAAGAAGCTCGCTGGCTTCAGCGGGCTGCCCTCGGGCGCTCGCAGGTCAGGCGCGAAGTTGCGCCGATACTCCTGCTCCAGGCTCGCGACTCGGCTCTGGGCGGTCGGCAGCGGCAGTGTCTTCTCTTCGAGGATGCTGGCTGGGGGATCGGACAAGCGAAGCAGGCCGTGATCCGTGATGGCGTTCAGCGGCCGATTGATCAACACGTCGAGCCCTGCGCGCCTGGCGTACTCGAGTGTGCTGACGGGCTTGGCGCCGTGGCCCCCCTGGCAGGTCGTGAGCGCGGCGCCGGCCTCGACGAGGTTGAATGGCATTTGTACCACGCGGAAATGGTGACGCTCGTGCTTGAGCACCTGCAGCGCCGCGCGCTCGGCACAGGCGACGAACCGCCCCAGGTCGGTCGCCTCCGCGTGTCCAGCTTCATGTGCGAGGGTGTTGCTGGACACGCCGTAGGCCTGGATGCGTCCACGACGCACTTCCCGCTCCAGCTGAGCGAAGGCGTGCGCTACTCGCTCGTAGAAGACGTCCCGCTGGCTGGCGATCTGAGCCGGCGTCCTCGAGTCCCCCCGCTCTGCGGCCTGACTCAGGAAGTATTCAGGGTTGTGCAGCAGGTACGCGTCGAGGGTCTCGAGTCCGAGCCGGGACAGGCTGTCCGTGAGCTGGTCCTCGATCCACTCGGGGTGAAGGCAGTGCCAGCAGTCGTCGCTGTACTCGACCATCTCCGGGTAGGGCTTGCCCCGCTCGATGCGCGCCCTGGCTCGCTCCAGGTTGGGTCCCTGCACGTAGCCCACCTTGCTCACGATCACGACCTGCTCGCGACGCAGCTTGCCCGCGCCGTTCAGCTCACGCAGCACCGCACCGACCAGCTCCTCGCTGTGTCCGCTCGTGTAGTTGGTGGAGGTGTCGACCAGGTTGACTCCAGACTCCAGCGCCCTGAGCAGCGCCAGGCGGTGGGCTGGATGGCCCATGTCGACGCGGTAGCCCCCGAATCCGAGGCGGCTCACGTGTAGCGACTGACCCTCATCAAGTTGCCACAAGGAAAATTTAGAGCGCGGGTGAGCGGCGGCGTAGGCTGCGGTGGCGTCGGGGTCGGCGTGCCCGCCGAGGCGCTTGCTCGCCACGTGCAGCGCCCGCTGGTCGGTGGACTCTGCGAGGGCGGCGTCGAGCGCCTCGGGCACCCGAGTCGGGTCGTATAGCGGCGCCTGGCACGCGAAGTTCTGACAGATGAAGAGCGCCGCCCGATCTTCCTGCTTGCCCTCGCTGAGCGGTGTCGCCGGCTCGCTCGCGCGGGCATGGGCGATCACCCGTGCGGGTAGGTAGCGTCGTGCGACCGCCTCGCGCAGCGCCTGGTTGGCGTCCAGAGAGCCCGCGAAACACAACTCGACGGGCGCGGACGCCAGGAAGCTGGCCGTGTGGAGGCTGGTGGCGAAGCTCCGGGGCTGGCGCTGAATCAGCCCAGCGTAGGCGGCGAGCGCGCTTGCAGCCCGTTCTTCGAGCGCTGCGTCTCCCAGGTGCCTTCCGAGCCGAGCCAGCGCACGCGCTGCCACGGCGTTTGCGTTCGGGATGGCCCCGTCGTGCCCTTCTCTCGAGCGAACGAGGAGCACCTCATGTTGCCGCGCGGTATTGTACAGCGCCCCCTCGGCGTCGGCGAAGTCTGCGAGCATGCGCTGACATAGCTCCTGGGCGTTGCCCAGGAAGCGGGCGCCGCCACCGGCCTCTACCAGGTCGATCAACCCATCGCTCAAGAAGGCGTAGTCTTCCAGGTAGGCGTCCAGGTGAGCCTTGAGTCCAGCGTCGCTGCGCCGCGCGGTACGAAACAGCCCGCCGTCTGGCCTGCGCAGCCGCTCCAGCAGGAAGTCCGCCGCGCGCTCTGCACTCCTCAGGTACCTGTGGTCACCCAGTACGCGATAGCCCTCGGCCATGCTGCCCAGCATCAACCCGTTCCAGCTGACCAGGATCTTGTCGTCAAGCAAGGGCTGCGGGCGCTGCAGGCGAGCCTCATGCATTGCCGTGCGGATGAGTTCGAAGGCTTGGAGGAGTTCCTCGCCCCCAAATCCGAAGCTCTCGGCGACGCTGGCTAGAGGGCGAGGCGTATTGGGGATGCTGCGCCCTTCCCAGTTGCCTTGGGCCGTGATGTCGTAGAACGCGCAGAAGGCGTCCAGTGCCCTGGCGGGCAGGGGGAGGCCCGCGCAAGCCGTCCTGACCTCGTGAGGGGACCAGACGAAGAACTTCCCTTCTTCACCCTCGCTGTCCGCGTCGGTCGCGCTGTAGTAGCCCCCGTCGGGGTCCTGCATGTCTCTGGCGACGTAGTCGAGGGTCTCTCTCGCGACCCTGGCATAGTCGGTGTTCCCCGTGAGCTGGAACGCCTCCAGATAGACCCGGGCGAGCTGCGCGTTGTCGTAGAGCATCTTCTCGAAGTGGGGCACCAGCCAGCGCTCGTCGGTCGAGTAGCGGCAGAAGCCCCCGACGACGTGGTCGTACATCCCCCCTTGGCGCATGCCGTCGAGCGTACCCTGCAGCATGTCCAGGGCCCGCACGTCACCAGTTTGCGCGTGGAAAAGCGTGAGCAGGCGCAGCGCCGGCGAGGGGGGGAACTTGGGCGCAGTGCCGAAGCCACCATACCTGTCGTCGTAGCTGGCCGCGAGCTGGGTCACGGCCTGTGCGATCCAGTCGAGGTTGATCGGCATTGGCCGACCCACGCTGGATTGCTCGCGGATGTGTTCCGTCAGCTCGCGTGCCTGCTGGAACAGGTCGTCGCGCTCCTCTCGCCAGGCTTGGGCCACGCGGCCCAGCAGGCTCGGGAAGCCTGGTCGCCCGTATTTATCTTCCGGGGGGAAATAAGTGCCCGCGAAGAAGGGCTCTTGGTCGGGGGTGAGGAAGACGGTCATCGGCCAGCCACCGCCCCCGCTCATGGCGACCGTGGCTGCCATGTAGATGTCGTCGAGGTCGGGTCGCTCCTCGCGATCCACCTTGATGCAGACGAAGTGCTCGTTCATCAACGCGGCCGTGGTCGCGTTCTCGAAGCTCTCGCGCTCCATCACGTGGCACCAATGGCAGGCGGCGTAGCCAATCGAGAGCAGGATCGGCTTGTCTTCTCGCCTTGCCCGTTCCAACGCTTCGACGCCCCATGGATACCAGTCCACCGGATTGTGCGCGTGCTGTTGCAGGTAGGGACTCGTCTCGTGGATCAGACGGTTCGCGGGCGTGGGCGAGCTCATGTGAAGGGTCTAGGCCCACCTGACCGCAGACGCAAAAGGCCGGCTGTTGCTGCGTGATTCTGCCCCTGCGCGACCTCCCGGCCAGGTCCGTGGCGAGCTCGCGGGCCCTGGCCCTCCGAGGGGGGCTCAGGTTCCGCGGTGGCGCGGTGAAGGCTGACCGCGTGGAACCGAATACGTCGGCGTATGTCAAGCGAGATCGGTCTCTACCCGCGCCGGTCTGCTTCCGTGTGGCGGCTGTCCCGCAGCAGGGGACGTGAAGAGGCCGCGCATCACATTCCCCACGGTAGCGAAACCTCTCCCGCCGCTTCGCGGAAGCGAACCCGCAAGAGCGCAGGATGGACCACGGGCGGTGGCGATCAGATGCATGACAAGATGGAAGGCGGAGTGCGGCCTTGTCGGTGCCGCGCGGTGACTCTCATGCCCTCCGGAAATTGGGCAGATAAAATGACTTGGTTCGCGGAAAACGGGTGCCCATCATCGGAAATCGACCTAGTATCCACCGCGATGGCCAAAGCTAACTTCAAGTGGCCGGCTTCCGCGAAGAAGTCGCCGCCGCCGCCCATGAACCTCGCAGATGCTTATGAAATAGGGCGAATCGTCTACAACCACTTCGAAGAGCACCCACTGCGAGCGATCATCGAGGAGGAGAAGCTCTCGATCTCGAAGCTCACCCTCCATCGTTGCCTTGCCGCCTATCGGGTTCTGTTGAACTTGGGTCACACTCCGGCGGACTGTCCCTTCTCCTTTGCTATTGCCGTTCGTCTGGATCTGGTGAAGCCCGAGCAGCAGAAGGCGCTGGCCAAGCGCGTCGTCGCTGAGAAGCTCTCCACGAGCCAACTGGAGTTCGAGATCTCCAACCTGCGTCAGCAGGAACCGCCGAAGCCGGGGCGTCAGCCCATGCTGCGTTTCGCGCGGGCGATGGGACGTCTACAGTCCTTTGTCGACGGTCGATATCACCTCGTCGGTGATCTCAACCGAGCTGGCGAGTTGGATGATGCGAAACGTGCGGAGATGCTGAAGCTCGCCGCCACTGTTCGCTCGCAATTAGAGCAGGTCGAGAAGGCCTTGTCGGGTGGCAAAAAGGCCACGAAGCGCGGCAAGAAGAAGTAAGCACCAGTCCGATTCTGCCGCTCTCGTCTTCGCGCTCACCCCTAGGGGTGAGCGCGCTGCATTTGAGTCCTCGCTGGCTGCCGAAGGCCATTGTTTGCAACTTGGACTCACGAGGCGCTATGCCGTGCGGATCGAGTCGATCAGCCAGTGTTGCGCATGCCTTGCGCAATGCCGTTCACGGTGATGCCCAGCGCCGCCTCGATCAGCGCGCGCTCGTCGTCGCCTGGAGTTTCCCGTCTTTGACGGCGGAGCAGCGCGATCTGAATCAGGCTGAGCGGATCCACGTATGGATTGCGCAGCTGGATCGCAGCGCGCAACACCGGCGCGCGCTCGAGTAGCTGCTCCTGTCGGCGGATCGCCAGCACCGCACGCACGGTTGCCTCGTACTCCTGCTCCAGCTCGTCGAACAGCTCACGGTCGGCATCCAGATGGTCGACGTAAGCTCGGGCGACCTCGAGGTCGGCCTTGGCACAGACCATCTCGATCTTGCTCAGCAGGTCGTCGAAGAGCGGCCAGCGCTGCGCCATCTCCTGGAGTAGCTCGATCCCGCCTCGCTCCGCGAGGCAACGCTGCAGGGCGCTGCCCACTCCCAGCCAGACGGGCAGCATCATGCGATTCTGGGTCCAGCCAAATGTCCACGGGATCGCGCGAATGCCCTGCATGGAACCAGCGCCTCGCTGCCGGTAGACTGGACGTGAACCGAAATGGACGTGAGCCAGTTCCGCCACCGGAGTCGCGTCGAGGAACATGTCGAACACCCGGCGCTCCTCGTGAACCAGGCGCCGGTAGATGGGCAGCGCCGTCTCGCTCAGGCGGTCCATGGTCGCCCGGAAGAGCTGCACGCGCTCGTCGCCGATGCCGTCTCGCCAGTCGGTCTGCATCGCCATCAGGGTTCCGCTGAACAGGACCTCGAGGCTGCGCTCCGCGATGCTGCGAATGGCGAACTTCTGGCTGATGATCTCGCCCTGCTCAGTCACCTTGATGCGTGGTCCAACGGTTCCCGGCGGCAATGCCATCAGCGCGCGGAACACGGGGGAGCCGCCGCCTCGCCCGACGCTCCCGCCTCGACCATGGAACAACGTGAGCCGTACTCCTGCGCGCTTCGCCACTTCTACCAGGCGCTCCTGCGCGCGATACAGCTCCCAGGTCGCGCTCAGCAGCCCGACGTCCTTGGCCGAGTCGCTGTAGCCGAGCATCACCTCCTGATGCATGTTGCGAGCCCGCAACTGTCTCGTGTAGACCTCGTCGTTGAACAGATCCTCGAGGATGCCCGGTCCAGCGATCAGATCGTCCCGGGTCTCGAAGAGTGGAACCACGTCGAGCCGTGAGCGCGGATCGCCCCTCCCCAGGTCGACCAGGCCCGCTTCACGCCCGAGCACCAGCACCCGCAGTAGATCCGGAGCGCGCTTGGTCGTCGAGATGACGTAGGTCTTGGCCACGCGCTCCCCCAGCTCACGCTGAGCTCTTTGCATGCTGTGGAAGACATTCAGCGTCTTCTGCGTCTCCTCATCCAGCTCGACGTGAGGAGAGAGCAGCGGGCGGCGTCCGAGCAGCTCCCGTCGCAGGCCGCTCTCGTCGAGCTCCGGGATACCAATGGCCCGAGTGATCGCCGTCAGCGCCCTGGTGTGGGCCTCGGCGTCTTCGCGCACGTCCAGGCGATGTCCCGCGAAGCCGAGGAACCGTACCTGGTCGACCAGAGGCTCCACGAGACTGGTGCGCGCGTAGACCGCGCCGGTACACGAGAGCTCCTCGCGGACGAGCTCCAGATCCGCCAGGAACTCCTGGTTCTTGCCGTAGGCCCGAGGCAGGTCGAGTTCACTGCCTCGTTCGCGTGCGGCAATCACTCGCGCGGTCGCGTCCAGGCGCTCCCCGATGAAGCTGAGCTTCAGCCGCAGCGACTCCTGGGCATCGCGGCGCGCGTTCTGTTGCCACACTTCGGGCATCAGCTCACGATCGCGCGCCAGCGACTCCGCGAGACGTGGCGTCAGCGGTGCGAGCCGGTCCGAGATGCTCAGGCGCTCGATCAACTCCGAGAGCTTGCGCTGGTAGTGGCCAATCAACGCTCGGGTGCTGCGCCGCACGGCGAACTCGGTCACCTCCGGGGTCACGAACGGGTTGCCGTCACGATCACCGCCGACCCAGCTCCCGATCGGCAGCTTCACAGATACGCCCAGAGGCTCGTCGAAGACCTGGCGGAAGGCGTTCTTCACTGCGTAGTCGAGCCACTCCGTGGTCTCGTACAGTTGATCCTCGAGGTACCAGATGACGTTGCTGACCTCATCGAACACGCTGGGGCGGTCGCGACGCACCTCGTCGGTCAACCAGAGCAGCTCGATCTCCCCCTCCACGACCTGCTCGACGCGCTGCTTCTGGTTCTCGGTGCCGGTGTCGCGCTTGCGAAGCGCTCGCGCGACGCGCGCCTGCAGCTGTAGAATGGTGCGACGCGTCGCTTCCGTGGGGTGTGCCGTCAGCACTGGCCGGACTTCCATGCGTTCGACGAGTCGACGTACAGCAGCGGCGTCGTGACCCCGCCGCTTGAGTTCGCTGAACGCCCAGCGTGGAGACGCCGGTTGCGGCTCGTTGTCGCTGCGCGACCAGTAGGCCGCCCTCCGACGCACGCGGTGCACCTGCTCGGCGGTGTTGATGAGCAGGAACAGCAAGCTGAAGGCGCGGGCCACCTTGCCCACTTGCTCGAGGGGCAACGACTCGACCTCCCCGAGCAGCGCCTGGAAGTCCCCGCCCGATTCCTCTGACCTGGCGCGGCGGCGGTCTCGACACACCACCCGCAGCCGCTCAACCGCACGGAAACATTCATCACCTTCCAGACGCTTCAGGACGCGCCCCAGCAGGCCAGCGAGCCAGCGAATGTCGGCGTGAAGTGGTTCGTCCTCGGGGCGAATGTCCAAGCGGGTCACTCGCTGTTTGTCACACGTACCACTCCGACTGAGAAGCCTCGCGGCAAGGTATCGAGGTGCTTTGCGTCGTGTGTAGGCGCGCTACGTAGCTCGCCATCGCGCCTCACCCCCGAACCCAGCTGAGGCGGCGCGACAGAGCCGTCTGTCCGATAGTCACTCTGCGGAAACCCGGCCAGCAGGACGCGGATGCTCGGAAAAGCTGCCGCTCGGCTGGCCTCTGCTATATGCGAGCGGTCATGTCCGCCCCGCTCGAGCTGCGCCGCAAGGGTCAGGCGCCTGCTGGCGCCTTCTTGCCCACCACCCGTCAAGAGCTCGAAGCGCGGGGCTGGGACGAGCTGGACATCCTGCTGATCAACGGCGACGCATACGTCGATCATCCGGCGTTTGGCGCCGCGCTGATCGGCCGCTTCCTGGAGGCGCGGGGCTTTCGGGTTGGAATCGTCAGCCAGCCGCGCTGGGACACGCCTGAAGACCTGATGGTCATGGGCAAGCCCAGGCTCTTCGTCGGAATTACCGCGGGGAACCTGGACTCGATGCTGAACAAGCTCACGGCGCAGAAGAAGGTGCGATCCGAGGACCAGTACTCTCCGGGCGGTCGCGTTGGCCTGCGCCCGAACCGCGCGACCATCGTCTACTCGAACCTGGCGAGGCAAGCCTTCGGCAAGCTGCCGATCGTGATCGGTGGCATCGAAGCCTCACTCAGGCGCATCGCCCACTACGACTACTGGTCGGACAGCGTGCGCCGCTCGGTGCTCCTCGACGCCAAGGCCGACCTGTTGATCTTCGGCATGGGTGAGCGCCCGGTGTGGGAGCTGGCCGAGCGCCTGCGAAAGGGCGAGGAGTTCACGCGCATTCGCGACATTCGCGGCACGGCGTTTCGCCTCGGTAAGGGCGAGATTATTGCCGTGGGGCAACAGTGGTCGGATGTGCCATGGGAACGGGTGGAGCCGAGCCGCTACGTGAGTGACGGGCGCCCGGTGATCTTGCCGAGCCATGACAAGGTGCAGAGCGACCTGAAGCTGTTCAGTCGCATGAGCGGGACCTTTCAGCGGGAGACGAATCCAGGCAACGCGCGCCCGCTGATCCAGCGCCACGGAGTCGAGGCGGTCTACTTCAACCCGCCGGCGGAGCCGCTCTCCGAGACGCTGATGGACGAACTCTACGACCTGCCGTTCCAGCGCATGGCTCACCCCGGATACAGCGAACCGATCCCGGCGTTCGAAACCGTGAAGCACTCCATCGTCACGATGCGGGGGTGCTTCGGCGGCTGCTCGTTCTGTTCCATCACCGAGCACGAGGGGCGCGTGATCCAGAGCCGCTCTGCCGAGAGCGTGCTGCGAGAGGTGCGACAGCTGCGGCGCATGGGAGACTTCCGTGGCGTGATCAGCGACGTCGGCGGTCCGACGGCGAACATGTATCAGATGCGTTGCCGTGAGGAGAAAATCGAGAGGGCCTGTCGGCGCCTATCCTGCGTGCACCCGGGAGTCTGCGAGAACCTCGTGACGGATCACGCTCCGTTGATCGATCTCCTGGCCAAGGTGCGGGAAGAACAGGGGGTGAGGAAAGTCTTCATCGCCTCGGGGGTGCGCTACGACCTCGCCGAGCGGAGCCCGGAGTTCGTCGAGCAGCTGGCGCGTCACCACACCGGAGGTCAGTTGAGCGTCGCTCCCGAGCACGTGGACGACGCCGTGCTCGACAAGATGAAGAAGCCGGGCGCCGAGAGCTACGAGCGCTTCGAGACGCTCTTCCACTGCGCCAGCGAGAAGAGCGGCAAGGAGCAACACCTGATTCCGTACTACATTTCCGGGCACCCCGGCTCCACGCTCAGGAGCATGATCGACCTGGCGCTCTACTTGAAGCGAAAGGGGCTCAGGCCCCGCCAGGTTCAGGACTTCATCCCGACGCCGATGTCGATGGCGACCAGCATGTACCTCACCGGGCTGGATCCCCACACGCAGACGCCGGTGTACACCGCGAAGCACCTGCGCGACAAACGCAAGCAGAAGGCGCTCTTGCAGTACTGGGACTCGAGTCAGCACGACCTGGCGCGGGAGGCTCTGATCGAAGCCAAGCGTCCCGATCTGATCGGCTCCGGACCGAACTGCTTGGTGCCACCGAAGCACGGCAAGGGCTCGCTCTCGGTCCACCGTCAGCGCGGCTCTGCTCCTGTGCGCAGGGGCCGCACGGGCGCCCGAGGCGCGGGGGCGCGGCGCTCGGGCAGAGCCAAGTAGCGAAGCGGGTCGGCTTGCGCCATGGCGAGATAGCCCGTAGTGAAGCGGAGTGATTCGCGTCGAGCCGACCAATCAGAAGGACTCGGGCCCTTGCCCTTGTTGCGGTGACCTGACGCGGATCGTCTGGGGACACGTCTTCTCCGACGAGCATGCGCGCGCCGTCTACTACGCGCGCTGGACGCTGAATCAGGCGAAGCACGGAGCCCTGTGGATGGTCAGCGTCGGCGACTGGGAGGACCCAAACGGTGAGCGCTGGAGCGTGGGACTCGACAGTCGAGCCCCGGACGGGCGCATCGCGTTCATGCTGATCGACGCAGAAGAAACTCCGTGGGGAAATGCTCCAGGGCTGGGCAAGCCGCTCACGCGTGATGAGGCGCTCGGTACGCCGCTCGCCGAGGAGGTGTTCCAGATCGTCGACGCCTGCCTCGAGCAAGACGCGCGACTGGTCGCGATGCGAGAGACGCTCGAGTCCCCGCCTGCGGCCGGCGGCCCGAAGTGGAAGCCCGCGGGGCGCAAGCGCAAGCGCTAGCGGTACGCGCGGCGCGAGAGAGCGCCCAGCGTTCCCGGCAGTTGTGCCCGAGGAAAGACCCCGTTAGTTGTCTCACATGCTCCAGGACCAACCCGTGATCGCCTTCGTGGCGACCAGCGATTCCGAGCGCAGCAAGAGCTTTTACCGCGACGTCTTGGGTCTGACGTTGATCGCCGATGAGCCATTCGCGCTCGTGTTCCAAGCTGGTGAGACGATGCTGCGCATCCAGAAGGCACAGGCTTTCCAGCCTCACCCGTTCACTGCCCTCGGCTGGCAGGTCAACGAGATCCGTCCGGTGATCGACGAGCTGAGGGCGAAGGGCGTCAGATTCAAGCGCTACGAGTTCTTCGAGCAGGACGCCTTCGACGTCTGGACGACCCCCGAAGGTACCGAGGTTGCTTGGTTCGAGGATCCCGACGGAAATACTCTGTCGCTCACGGCCTTCGCCAAGGTGTGACTCAGAAAGAAATTCGGGTCATCAGGCTGACGTTCCCCAGGGCCGTCGCCCGATCCGGCACTTCTCGACAGGGCGGCGTCTCCGGGGCGCTGGTCCTGCCGGGCGAAAGTAGATCGATCCGCCCGTCGAGACCGACTCCGGCGCCCACCAGCGCATTGTGGCTGAGCCGATAGCCCGCGCCGGCTCCAAGGAGCACCAGGGGTGAGTCGAGGTCACACTCGCTGGACTCGTCTCGGTCGCTTCCGAGGCTGTCGTAGCCGAGGCCCAGGTCGAGCCAGCCCTCGCTGCCGCCGCCGGGGGAGCCAAGGGCTTCCGACCACATGTAGTAGCGACCGAGGACTTGAAGCGCGAGTTGCCGCGCCTGGCTCGTGAGGTCGGGCCAGCTATCGGAGCGAGCGTAGGTGTAGCGAAAGCGGGCGTACTCGACCCCCGCGCCCACGGCGATCGGGATCTCCGGTGCCGTGCGGTAGAGGCCCGTAGCTCGCATCCGCAGCCCAGGATCGCACCCCTCGCAGTCTGGCAGCGAGACCCCCGGCTCCAGGCCCAGCTCGAACCGATCCGGTGCGGTCGACGCAGGAGCGTCGGCTCGTTCCTGAGGGATCACGCAGGCGGAGACGCCAAGCGCCAGGAAGGTCAGAGCAGAGCGAAGCATCGCCTACCCTGCGCTGTCTCCGCGTCCGGGTCAATGGACGGTTCCGCGCGGCCGTGCGGTCTCGCGCCGTCAGTGCCAGGCTTGCGCCGCCGCGACGGGCTTTCCCGTGCGATCGTGCTCAGCCACGAGAGTCTTGGCGCGAGTCAAGCAACTGGCGCAGGCGGGGAACTGAGAGCCGTGTTCGCAGACGATGACACGGCCCGTGGCGAGCGCGCCGGAGAACTCGCCGGCATCCATGTGCCGACCGCAGGCGATGCAGTGGATATGCTGGTGCTGGTGGTGGTGATGATGGTGCTCCTGCGCGGCTCCTTGCTTCTGAGCCTTGCGTTCCTTCTTCGTCAGCTGCTTTGCCTTCTTCGCCATGGGCGGGGAAGCATGCGTCGAAGGGCAGCGCTTGCCAAAAGGATTGTTGCGCTTTTGGCGTGTCGACGCGAAGACTGCGTTCCGTCTCTGCTGAGCGGCGTGGTTACGGTCGTGCCCTGAGTGCGCCGACCGCGTCGTCAGGGGCTAGTCCGACGGCGCACGAACAGCAGCGCTCCCAGACCGACCACGATCAGGGGATGCGAGGAAGATCCGGAGTTCCCTGGCAAGCGACAACCGCAGTCGTCGCTGTCGACCTTCTTGCTGCGGACGCCGGCGTCCAGCGTCGAACCGTCGCCCTCGTAGATCGGAGACCCGGCGGTTCCAGCGTCGGTCGGTCCGGTGCCTCCGGTGGTGCCGCCGCTTCCTCCCGCCGAGGAACCGGCGCCCCCGCCAGCTCCTCCCGCGCCCGCGCTTCCAGCGACGCCCGCGTCGACGATCGCCGTGCAGCCGTTGGGGATGCCGGTGATCGTGCAGGTCGCGTCGCACAGCGGTGTGCCCTCGTATCCCTGGGGACATGTCTGGAACTGGGGCTGGAACTGCACGCCGTCGCAGTCCTCGCTCGGATGCAAGAAGCCATTGTCGCAGACGACCTGGTGCTCGACCGCGCCGATGTCGCAGTGGTCCCCGCTCGGGCGCGCTTGTCCCCGTTGATCGACGGCTTCGCAGTAGGTGTCATCCGCGGCGTCCAGAGTGGGGCTGTCCTGGAGCGGCGCCATCGTCGCGGTGGGCCCGCCGTTGTCTTGCAGGGGTCCGAGCAAGGGGGACACGGACAGCAAGCTGCCTTCGGTGGCGGCCCAGGAGCCTTCGACGTTCTGGACGACGGAGTTCCTCGCGTTGGCGACTCGTCCGGCGCGGATCCGCACGTCGAAGGCACCATTGCCGACGACCGTCGAGTGCACCAGTTCCAGCGTGCCGTTCCAGTGGCGAATACCGGACGCGGTCGAGGCCGTCACCGTCGTGTTCACCAGCGTCGTGGTTCCACCATTGGTTCGCAGCGCGGCCTCCGTCGTGTTGGTCGTCGTGTTGACGATCAAGCAGCTGTCGAGCAGCATGTTGCCGCCGTTGCGGATCGCTCCCGCCGGGAGTCCGGCGGCGTTCGCTGGCGAGAGGCCGCAGCCATCGAAGATG
>JAGQIY010000405.1 GCA_020430865.1 Myxococcales bacterium | reverse complement strand
GCCCTCCTCTCGAAGAGCTCGCCCGGGCAATTCAGCATGCAATCGCCCGCGATCCGGAGAAGCCGCTCTACTATGACGACCACACCATCCGGACTTTTCTCGGCAGCCTGGCATCGGCCGACCTCACGCTCCTGCAGGGACCCTCAGGCACCGGGAAGACCAGCCTGCCCCTGGCGGTCGGCCGGGCTATCGGCGCTTCGGTTCATCGAATTCCGGTGCAGGCCGGCTGGCGGGATAGGGCCGATCTCGTCGGCGACTACAACGCCTTCTCCGAGCGCTTCCGCTCGACGGCCTTCACCGAGGCGCTCTACCGAGCCCGGCTGCCTGCTTGCCAGGACCAGGCCTTCTTCGTCGTGCTCGACGAGTGCAACCTGTCGCAGATGGAGTACTACTTCGCCGATCTGCTCTCGGAGCTCGAGGACTGGAGCCAGGATCTAAAGCACATCCGGCTGTTCGACGAGAAGGCGCCCCCGAACATGAAGGCGCCCTCGCACCTCAAGGACGGCACCCACCTGCTCCTGCCCCCGAACGTGCGCTACTTCGGAACCGCCAACCAGGACGAGACCACGTTCGGCATCGCCGACAAGACGTATGACCGGGCAGCGGTGATCTTGTTGGAGGAACGCGCGAAGAAGTTTGCGCCAGCGCGCGCTGTACGCCGCGCCATCAGCTGGTCCTCCTTGAAGGGTCGTCTCGATGAGGCCATCGACCAGCCGACCCATGACCGCCAGGGCATTCACAAGTTCGTCAACGCGCTCGAGAGCCTCTACATGCGCGAGTTCGGCTTCGGTCTGGGCAACCGCTTTGAGGAGCGCATCGTCGGGCAGTTCCTGCCGGTCTACGTGGCGGCAGGGGGTGAAGCCTCCGACGGCCTCGACCACCTGGTCCGTACCCGTATCGTGCGACGCCTGGAGCGAAGTCGGGACCCCGCCTTGATCGAGCCGCTGCACCAGCTCGACGCCTTGCTGGTGAAGCAGTGGCCTTTCACGGGCGCCGAACCGACAGCCAGCCGCCTGGCTCTTGAAAAGGTCATCAAGCGAGTGGGGGGCTGACGTGACCTTGAGTCTCGATGGGCAGCCAGTCTCCAGCCACCGCCTGCTGCTTGACCGGCCCGCCCGGCAGCGCCTCGAGCTCGACGGTCAGCGGAGGCCAGCCGTTCCAGGGCTGCTGGCCGGTGTGCGTATTGAGGTCGCCACGGGAGGTCGGCCTGCCACGGCGATGCTTGAGTGCCTGGCTGGCTTCAGCCGGCGTATTGGCTCCGACTCGATGACCTTCCCCGAGGTGGTCGACTGTTCCCTGTTCTTTCATGATGGGCTATGGCGCGCCCTCGAGCCCGACGATTCCGACGCCAAGATCTCCCATGCGATCGGGCCCCTGCACCGGATCGCCGCTCGACCACGTACCCGCCTGCGGGAAGAGGAAGTGCTGGTGCCAGTCGAGCGCGTCCGACGCATCGCGCGCCATGCGGACCGCCACCTCACCCGCAACGGTCGCTACATCTACGGCGGCCTGTGCCCACGCCCCACCCATCTCCTCGCCCGACTGCTCGAAGATGATCTGGCGCTCCTCGAGAACCGCGCGGTGGTGACCCTGAGCCAGCAAATCCTCTCCCGAGCGCGTCGCCGACTGGCTCAACTGATGCTCGCCCTTGCTCAACTCCGGGAGCTGGGCGATGATCTCGACCACCTCTACAAGGCCGGCCTGCACAAGCGCTGGGGCCAGTGGCGTCGACTGGCCGGCTTTGACGGCAGGGATGGGCGCCAGCAAGAGCTGCTCGCAGGCGGCGACGCCTACCGACACCAGCTCGAGCAGCAGATCAAGGCTT
>JAGQIY010000404.1 GCA_020430865.1 Myxococcales bacterium | reverse complement strand
AAAAAAAAAACAAGGTCATGGACCAGCGAGCGCTGGACTCGCCAATTTCCCACAGCGACTCGACGTCTCCGTCGTATGCCTTCTCGACGATCTCGTCGATCAGCTCCAGAAACGGTCCCATGGGCAGCCAGCTGGTGGGCAGGACATGGGTCGGAAAGTGGGGATTCCTGCGCTGGAAGTCAGCGACGAAAGCCTCGATGCGTTCCTGCTCCCAGCGCGTCGCGAGGAGCTTCAGTCGAGCGTGATAAGCGGTGCCCTTCACGTGCATGACGCTTTGGTAACGGCGCGGTTGGGCGGACACAATAGCCAGGAGCGCGTCGTCGCCTCGATGCCCCGCAGCCATTCCTGCTGCTCCAGGAGTCGTGAGCCTTCCACCCTGGCGCTCGAGACGCGCGATCAGGACCGATCGAAGTCTCTCTTCTCGGGGGGGAGGGGCGCTTCAGGAGTCCGCTGCCCGAGCGTTCCCAGGCTCTTCGGCGTCCGCGCCGCGGTCGTCGGGGTTGCGATGTCGATTCTTCCACAGGCTTCGGCCCGCCAGGATGCCGAAGACCCAGGCGAGGAGCGCGAGACCAGCGAGCTGGAGCGCGCGGTCGCGGAACGCCAGGCGCGCTTCCTCGGCCTTCCTCGCCAGTTCTTCCCGCGTGCCGAACCAGGCGCGATCGTCCTTCACGATCACATACTGCTGGGGGAGCACTCGCGCCATCCAGACGCCGTAGGTGTCGCAGGGGTGCTTCTTCCAGTCAGGGGCAAGCGTTTCCGCAGGGTGTCCTTCGAGGCTGCGCTTGCTCTCGTAGAGGTTCGAGTAGCTGCTCCAGCCCTCGAGCGAGAAGGGCGGCAACGAGACCTCCCTGGCGTCGCTGGAGCTGCCATGCAGCGTCAGCCGCGGTGAACCGTAGACCCGCTTGGCGAGCAGCGTGCGCTCGGTTTCGCGTCCCGTGCTCTTCAAGCAGAGCACCTCGAGCTCGGCGTAAGCGACGCCTTCGCCGAGCGGGGGCTGCTCGGCGGCGAGCCCTTGAGCGCGGCCTTCGACCACACCGGGACCCGGGGGAGGAGGGGGCTTGCGGGCTCCCTTCCCGGTTCCAGCGGCGCCGTACACCAGCGCGGCGACGCTCAGGGCGAGCGCCGCGGGGATGGCGACCAGGGCCAGACAGCCCGGAGCATTCGAACGAGACACGCCGCCTGCTTACGGCACTCCGGCTCGCGATGCCAGCCCAAGCCCGCTCGAAGGTCAGCCGAGCGGCTTGCCCAGGGCGTAGGCCAGCTTCGCGCGGCTCACCCGCTGGTTGATGTGTGCGGTGATGAGCTCGAGTCGGGCGCGCAGGAGCTCGGTGTTGGCGTCGATCAGGTCGACGCCCTTGGCTCTTTCTGCGCGGAACTGCAGCAAGGTCGCACGGTACGCCTCTTCGCTGGCGGCGAGACCGCGCGCCGCGACCTTCAAGGCAACGTCGGCTTCCAGCGCAGAGCGCTGGGCTTGGCTGATCTCGCGACGCAGCATGTCCTTCAGCGAGCCTTGCTGCGCGCGCACCGAACTCTGCTTGGCCTCGAGGGAGCGCGCGCTCGCGCTGGCGCTCGGTACATCGTTGATCACGTAGCTCAGTTGGAGCCCCGCGTCCCAGCTCGCCGTCCACTTGTCTTCCTGAGGAAAGACCCGCTGGTGTGGGTTTGCGTAGTACGCGTTGCCGAAAGCATCGAGCCGGGGCAGCGTACTGGCCTTGACCGCCTTGCGCTGGGAGGCGAGGGCGCGCTCGCTCTCCCCCAGGGCCTTGAACTCCGGGCGCTCGCGCTGTGCTCGGCGCAGGAGGTCGCTGGACTTGCGGCGCTCGAGGGGCGGGAGCGGCGCGAGCAGATCTTCACCGATGAAGTACGTCTTGCTGTCCGGATCGTGGAGCAGCGAGCGCAGCGTGTCCGCGTTGATCTCCATTCCGGAGCGGGCCCGCTCGAGCATCAGCTCTGCGCTGGCGACCTGGGCGTCGAAGCGCATCAGCTCGGCGCGCGTCAACGTATCCGCCTTGCGGGCCGCCGCGGCGACCTCGTAGTGCGCCTGCGCCTGCTCGAGCG
>JAGQIY010000403.1 GCA_020430865.1 Myxococcales bacterium | reverse complement strand
CAATGTAGGTGTTAGCGGTCCATCCGCGGGAGCGCTTCCAAAAACGCGGGCGCGCCAGCGCCCCCCTTCAACGCTCAACCGCGCGGATTCGATCTACGGCAGGCCTTTCCACGCAGCGAAAATCTGCAAGGAGCGACGTCCCTCCCCCGAGGAGCTCAGAAAGTTAAAGCCAGCGATCGAAATCGGGGAATGGCGAGTTGGCGCTCACGTATGATGCAAAGCCTTACCGGAACCACGCGAGGGAGGACCGACCGATGAAGACGATCAACTGGAAGCAGCGCACCCTGAAGACCCTTGGCGCCGGCGCGGCCCTCGCCGGCGTGTTCTACGCCGGCATGGCGTTCGCGGCGCCGGACCCGAACCTGAGCTTGGCTAGCGACAACACGGACAAGGCCATCCTACAGCTCCAGGATGCAAAGAACGATGGCGTGAAGCCGCCCTTCGGCGGCCATCGAGCGAAGGCGATTTGGCACCTGAAGCAAGCGAAAAAGCAAATCGAGAAGGCGAAGAAATACGCGGAAAAGCACGAGCCAAAGCCACCGCCACGCAAGTAGCAGCTCCCTGCCCCCAAACCACGATCGCGACCCCGAGCTAGTTTTTCGGCCGGGGTCGAGACGCGTTCGGGCCCGCGATCCAACCCACGACACTGACCCCTGGGATGGAGTAACTTTCGCAGCACATGACTGGACGGGGTCTTCTTCGCTTTTCCTCCGGCGCCGCTCTGCTTGGCGGCGTGCTCGCTTCGGGATGTCTCGTGTCCTTCGATGGCTACGAGGAGGCCGAAGCCGGCGGAACCGGGGCGGTCGGGGCCAGCGCAGGGGTTAGCAACGGAGGGTCTGCAGGACTGGCGGGCTCGGCGGGTTCGAATTCTGGCGGGACGGCAGCGCAAGGCGGCACCGCTGGCACCGGCAACACTGGAGGCACCGGCAACACCGGGGGCGGCGGTAGCGCTGGTACGGGCAACGCTGGAGGCACCGGCAACACCGGGGGCGGCGGTAGCGCTGGTACGGGCAACACTGGGGGCACCGGCAACACCGGGGGCGGCGGTAGCGCCGGCGCGGGCAACGCTGGAGGCACCGGCAACACCGGAGGCGGTGGCGCTGGCGGGACCGGCAACACCGGAGGCGGTGGGACCGGCGGGTCTGCAGGCGCGACTACCTGTCCCACCAACCTCAAAGGCCCGTCGATGAGTCGCATGACCCTTGGTGGAGACGATTTTTTCTGCGTGGATACTACCGAGGTCACGAACGCTCAGTACGAGGAGTTCGTGACCTTCGGAAGCCTGAGCGGACAACCCGCGGGTTGCAGCTTCAACACCAGCTACGAGCCGCAGATGGGTAGCAGCTGTCCTCTCTTTGGTTACGATCCCGGGAACAAGCCGAACTACCCGGTGAGCTGCGTCGACTGGTGTGACGCCTACATGTTCTGCGAATGGGCTGGAAAGCGCCTTTGCGGGGCGATCTCGGGTGGTGCCGTAGCTGCTGGCGACAGGGCCAACGCGAGCGTGGACCAATGGTACGATGCATGCACCCTGAGCGGCAGCCGCAACTTTCCGTACGGCAACAGTTACGCCTCCGGTCGTTGCAACGACCTTTCGTCGCCGAGTGCGGGTCCGTTCCTCTGTGGCGGCTTCTCGACGTGCTCGGGCAACTACCCTGGGGAGGCTCCCGTCTATGACATGAGCGGCAACGTGCAGGAGTGGGAGGACTCTTGCTCCGGGAACTCGTGCTCGTCTCGCGGGGGTGACTGGCTTTCCAACTCCACCGCTGCTGCCTGCGCCGCGGTCGTCACCGCGAACCGGGACGTCCGCGATCACCACCGCGGCTTCCGCTGCTGCTGGGACCCGCCCAGTAACTAACAGCGCTCGTATTCGCACGAGAATCCAGCCGACAACTCGGCCATCCGTGTTACGCAGACCCCCATGCGCGTCGCGCTGTGCTTCTCTGCGGCTCTGGTGTTCGGTTGCTCCTCGCTGATTGGCCTCGATGAGTTCAAGCCCGATCTGAGCGTCGCTGGCGCAGGTGGTGTCGGCGGCGACCGCGGCGGCACCGCCGGGGCCGGCAACAGCGGCAGTGGGGGGCTGGCGGGGACCGGCGCTGATGGCACGGGTGGCGCTGGCAACATCGGAGGTACGGGCAACACCGGGGGCGGTGGCACCGGAGGCACGACCACCTGTCCCACCAACCTCAAAGGCCCGTCGATGAGTCGCATGACCCTTGGTGGAGACGACTTTTTCTGCGTGGATACTACCGAGGTTACGAACGCTCAGTACGAGGAGTTCGTGACGTTCGGTAGCCTGAGCGGACAACCGACAGGCTGCGGCTTCAACACCAACTACGCGCCCCAAATGGGTAGCAGCTGTGGCACCTTCGCATACGACCCGGGCGCAAAGCCCAACTACCCTGTCACGTGCATCGACTGGTGCGATGCCTATATGTTCTGCGAATGGGCCGGGAAGCGCCTTTGCGGAGCGGTGTCGGGGGGTGCGGTAGCTGCTGCCGATAGGACCAACGCGAGCGTGGACCAATGGCACAACGCCTGTTCTCTCAACGGCAGCAGGGCGTTTCCGTATGGCAATTCGTATGCCGAAGGCAGGTGCAATGACCTGGTTTCTCCAACCGCTGGCCCTTTTCTCTGCGGAGGCTTTAACACCTGCTCGGGAAACTACCCCGGGGAAGCTCCGGTCTTCGACATGAGCGGCAATGTGCAGGAGTGGGAGAACTCTTGCTCCGGTAACTCCTGCTCTGCTCGCGGCGGCGATTGGCTCGCATACCAGAGCACGGCGGCGTGCGCCCAGACTGTCACCGCCAACCGGGACGTCCGCGATCACCACCGCGGCTTCCGCTGTTGCTGGGATCCGCCGAACTGAGGCTCCCCTCACCCCCAGGAACAGAGCGCCTATTCGAAGCGTCTTCGGGCTAGTCCGACGAGGTGGCTCGGGATCGTCGTGAGGCGCTGCTCCAGGGGCGACGCCGGGTACGCGACGGCGCAGTGGTTGGCGAAGCGCACGAGGTCCGTGAACTCCGGGCGCAGGAAGCCGGCCACGTCTTTTTCCGTGGGGTAATCGAAGGCTTCGGCCTGGTCGATCCAGCCGCCGGGTGCGAGGAACTTCTGGCGGTAGTCGGAGGCCTTGGGTAAGACGCGGTCGATCCAGCGACGCTGGCGCCGCGCCTTGGGCGACGAGCCGTCTTCGATGGCCTGGGTGTAGCGGCGCAGCGCCTCGAGGCCTCCCGGAACGCTCTGAACGAGCTGGAGATCGAACGCTGGCATGCCCTCGTGGAACACGAAGTTGAGGTGCCGATAGAGGCTCTCGGGCTTGGCGTGGAGGCCGTGCCCCACGCGGAAATGGTCGAGCCCTACGTTGGCCAGCACGACCGGCGTGCGCAGTAGCGGATGCCCGAGGGGCGCCCCCTCGTAGCGCGCGTTGTCTCCGGCGTCCGGCGCCACCACGTAGGGCGCCATCTCCAGCTGTCCCTGCCAGAGCTGCCACGTCGTCGGCAGCTTCGGGATCAACCCCCGCTCGATGAACACCCGGAGCCGCCTCCTCGGATCCCGCAAAGCTCGCATGCCGTGAATGTACCAATCCGCTCAAGGATCCGGAATCACGGCCGTTCTGGTGGCTTAGCCACATGTCTGCTTCCCAGCGTCCTGCCGCCTTGCTCGTCGTCCCCGATTCGCCGCCGATCGCCGTTTCAGAGCGGCCGCAGCTCTATCTGGCCGCAAATGACTCGGTGCCGAGCTCCCGGAGCCGCGCGCTGCTCTTGGAGTACGAGCTCAAGCGCCTGCGCGAGCACAAGGACATCGTGCTGCTGCGGAACGTCGACACGCGGTCGGTGCTCGGGATCCTGTGCGACTGCCCTCGCCCCCAGCTCGCGCCGGGACAGGTGCTGATCCGCGCGGGAGAGGTGGAGGATCGCATGTATCTGGTGCTGGATGGGCGGCTCCGGGTGCACGTGGAGAGCCTGCAGAACGACCCGGTCGCGGTGCTGGAGCCGGGAGAGACCGTGGGTGAGCTCGCACTGCTGGACGAAAAACCCCGGAGCGCATTCGTGGTGGCGGACACCGACGCGACCCTGCTGGAGCTCGACTGTGACCACTTCTGGTCACTCGTGCATGGCTCTCACGAGGTCGCGCTCAACCTGCTTTCGATCCTTGCGGAAAGGCTCCGGGGCAGCAATGGCACCGTGGCGCAGAGCCGCAAGCTGGCCCAGGAATATCAGCGTCACGCAAGCGTCGATGGCCTCACGGGGCTCTACAACCGCCGCTGGCTGGACGAGGTGTTACCTCGCCAGATCAAGCGCAGCGCGATGCAGAGCGCGCCGATGTGCGTGGTGATGATCGACGTGGATCACTTCAAGCGCTTCAACGACGAGCATGGTCACCGCGCGGGCGACTTCGTGCTGTTCAGCGTTGCACGCGTGCTTCGCGAGCGCTTTCGCCCCACGGATCTCGTTGCTCGCTATGGGGGTGAGGAGTTCTGCGTGGTGCTGCCCGATACGGACTTGCAGGGCGCTCAGGCCGCCGCGGAGCGAGTGCGCAGAGCCGTGGCCGAGGCGAGCCTCGAGTACGAAGTGCCCCTGCCATCGGTCACCATTTCCGTCGGGATCGCCCAGGCGACTCGAGATGACGTCCAGGCTCGGCTGGTGGAGCGCGCCGACGCGGCGCTCTACGGCGCGAAGGCCGCGGGAAGAAACCGAGTCGCCCTGGCGCCGTTCGTGAACGAGCCCGAGGAGAGCTAGTGCAGAGCGTCCCGCCCTCAGCGCTCCTGAGGCTCCCACCGGAACCGGCGCCGGTGATTCGTCCGCTCCGCCCCACGCTACCCTACGATCCCCGCGCCGCCGAAGAGCCGCCAACCAGACCCAGCGTCGGTGACGGCGTTGCGTGGGTCGGACGCGGCGGGATCCGCGCGTCGGAGCTGCTCTGGGGCGTATTCCGCGGGCTCCCGCGCAGCCTGGCTGCGCTGATCAGCGCGGAAACGTCAGCGCGCCGGGAAGCGCGCCGCAGCAGCATCGAGCAAGTGTTCCACATCGCCTATCAGAGCCTGCCGTTGATGCTGACGGCGGGTGCCTTGGTGGGCGCGCTCGCGGCGCTCCAGGCGCGCTTGGTCGCGCCCGGCTTGGATACCGGCCGGCTCGGTCAGATCCTGGTGACCCTCGTGGTGCGGGAGCTGGCGCCGCTGCTCACGGCTTGGGTCGTGGCCGCGCGCAGCGGCACTGCGATCGCGACGGAGCTCGGTCTGATGAGGCAGCGCGGAGAGAAAGAGTGTA
>JAGQIY010000029.1 GCA_020430865.1 Myxococcales bacterium | reverse complement strand
TGGGCTGCGGAGGGCGCGCCGATCGCTGAGCTCGTCCAGCTGCTCCGCGCCCCGGCTCCCGCCCAGCGCCAGGCCGCGATCACCACCCTCTATCGGTCACCACACGCAATCGCGAGCGAAGCCATCGCCGCCGCAGTCGTGGACGCAAGCGTAAGCGAGAGCGACCCCGAGGTTCGACACAGGCTCACTCAGTTCATCGCAAAAGTGGCGCTGCGATATCCGGAGCTACGGCGGCGGGTCTATGATCTGGTGGAGCGTCACCCCGAACTCGCTTTCCGCGAGGATTTGATTGATTCGCTGACCAACGACGCTGGGGTTAGGCCGCTTCTCCTTCGACTCTACGACCAATCCGACGGTTCGATACAAGGCGCGATCGTTCGCGCACTGCGCTTTGCGGAACCGAAACAGCGTTGCACCATCTACGCAAAGGCCATCGCGGGCAAACCGCGGCTACCTGCGGAGCTCGCATTCGATGGCCTGGCAGCGGACCTGGACGACAGCTGCTCATCGAGCTGGGACGCAGCGATCGACTGGCTGGCTTCCGTGGAGCCGCCCAGCGAGGAAGAAGACGAGGAGGACATTGAGGAGTTCACTCTCTCGGAGTCGATAGGGGACTTCTGTCGCCGCAAGCTCAGTGCAGGTCAACGTGCGCGCTTGCTCAAACAAGCCAAGCGATTCAGCCAGGGCAAGGCAGCAAGCGACGTGCGAGCGGAGGCGCTGGCGAGCGTGCTGATCTGCGACCCCAAAGGCGGGCCCGCCTTCGTCCGCAAGTTCGAGAACGACCCGGACGAAGGCACCGCAATTTCCGCACGCCAACTCCTGGAGCGGGGCGCGGCCAAGCAGTGACGATCTCATCGGTTGCCAAGTTCGGAGCGAGCAGACAGCGCACGGAAACTCTTGGCGGAGCCGTCAAGCGCGGCCTATCTTGACGTGTTGTGAGCATGAGGGTCACTCTGGTCGCGTCGCTGCTGGCGCTTGCGCTGAGCGGTTGCGGAGAGAAGCAGCCGCGCACAACCACGCCAGGGACTGCCGAGCTCCGTGTCGCCAGCAGCAGGCCAGCAGTCGAAGCGACGACCGCTAGCGACTCGGACTCCCCGTTCCTGCAAGAGATGAAGGCGCTCGGTCCGCAACTCGCGAGCTGCGAGCAGCTCGAAGAGGACGCTGAGTGTGAGGCTTGGGGCGAGTGGAAGAGCCTCTACTGGAGGGGGATCGAGCACCTCCCCGTTGCGCAGGCAGCGAGAATCGAGTCTGAGCTTTGCGCGCTGCTCGATTCCCCGAATCGGATGCTGCGCCTCGCGGGCGCCGTCGGACTGGGATCGACTGGGCGTCCAATGCGGAGCGCAGAGGTCGCCACGCGGGTGGTCCGAGCGCTCGAACGCGAGGACGACGAAGGTGTCGTCGCAGCCCTGATACTGGCGACCAATTGGATCAACTTCAAAGAGCGGCGGGATCTTTCGGCGCGCTATGTGGCCATGCTGAAAGCCGCGCGCACGGACCCGGAACGACTCGACGTGTTGCTTCAGCGCGCTGGAGATCTCGTCGGTGCGGGAGAGGTGCTGCTTGACGTGTTCGAGGAGGCACCCGAGTGGCAACGCCGCGGACTGCTCTGGTCAGCTGCCCGCATGGATCCAGCCGAAGGCTGCCCAATCTTCGAGCGAGCCCTGAAGGAACCGAACCCCAAATTCCACGCGGCAACGATCAACACGATGTCGAGCGGCACGCCATGTCCCGCACTCTGGGATCAGGCAATCGCTTGGATCACCAAGACAAAGATGCCGACCGCCAGCGCTGCGACGAATGCTGTGGGCAACCTGGACTTCACTCCCGTGGGCGTGATGGAGCGCTACTGTCGGCAACCCCTCAGCCCTGACCAGCGCGCCCGCCTGCTGAAGCAAACCAAGCGCTTCAGCACCCCACCGGGTCCCGCGGTCGTGAGGACCGCAGCCCTGCACGCCGTGCTCCAGTGCGATCCACGCAGTCGCCCTTTCGTCGAGGGGTACACCTCCGACGCGGATCCCGAGGTAGCGAAGTTCGCTCGAGGCCTGCTCGACGCCACCCAAGACCACTAGGGCTGACCTCACCCCCAAAATTCTGGGTAATTCATGGGTTTCCGTGACTTTCTGCGGCCCGCGCGTTGACATCGCGGCGGATGGAGCCATCCTCAGACCCACAGTTCGACCACTGGTCTAAACGCTAGTCGGACCACAGGTCGAGTGGCTTCGCCCATAGGCTGCCGCCATGCCGCTTCCTCGATTCTACAAATTGGACCCCGAGCAACGGGAGAACCTCCTGGGCGCCGCCCGCGCGGAGATGCTCGAGCATGGGTATGAAGGCGCGTCGTTCAACCGCGTGATTGAGCGGGCCGGCATCAGCAAGGGCGCGATGTATTACTACTTCGCGGACAAGGCCGACTTGTACCGCACGGTAACGGAAGCGATCGCCGAAGAGGCGATGGCCGCCTTTGGTGAGCTCGGCCCGGTGAGCACGGCGGCGGAGTACTGGGGTGGCCTGGAGGCGATGATGCAGCGCGCGCTGACGTGGATCACTGCGCAGCCGCAGCTCGCGGAGATTGGCAAGAGCGTGTACGCCAACCAAGGCGGGGTGCTCGATGCCTTGCGGGCTCGCTTGCTAGAGGGCGTGAGCGACGTACTCAAGCAGGGACAAGACGTCGGAGCAATCCGCACGGATTTTCCCCTGGGGCTCCTCGCGGAGGCTGCCACCGGGATGATGATGGGGGCCGATCGCTGGTT
>JAGQIY010000402.1 GCA_020430865.1 Myxococcales bacterium | reverse complement strand
TGTAGCCGTGGACATGCGCGACGCCGAAGCTCACGCCGTTCTCGTCGACGTCCACCACGAACCGCACCTTGCGGTTGCGGGCGAACTCGATCGGGCGATCCGGCTGGGGCGAGGTGAACGCCCACGTCTTGCCGGACTCGTTGGCGAGACGCCACGACTCGACAAGCAGGTACGGGAGCAGGGTCGGCATGACCTCGTACTCGCCCTGCATGGTCTCGGCCGTCTCCGGCGCGTGGTACGCACCGAGCAGCTCGGCGACCTCGGCGTGGGTGTACTGGCGGCCCGTGAGCTCGCGCAGCTTCTCACCCAGGTCTTCGCTGGCCATCAGGTTCATGGTTTCGGTCGTGAGCAGACGGCAATGACCGCTGGACATGGGATAGGCCTCCTTCTTTCAGGGGGCGAGTTTCACTTGCGATGGTGCGGCGTGCTCCCGTCAAATGACGTATATTGGCGAATACGTCATGAGCCTGCTGACCGACGCATTCGCTGCCCTGCGCAAGGACGAGCTCGGTACAAACGAGGTCTGGCGGCCCGTCTATCGGCAGGCACTGGTGGAAGCGTTCGAGCATGGCCAACTCGGCCAGGCAACCGAGCTCACTGTCTTCGCGGCCACTGCCCTCGAAGCACAGGGGCGCTACTCGGACGCGCTCGCTGAGCTTGAGTTCGCAATCCCACGCGCAACAGAGTCACCGGATGTCAGCGCGACGCTGCTCGTCACGCTCGCGGTGACCCATGCGTTTGCGAGCAATGCAGCAGCCATGCATGCGATCGATGCTGCCGAGGCGCTGCGTCCACGACTCAAAGACGCGTACACGATCCAGCTGCTCGAGAGCCTCGGAGCCACCGTCGACCTGATCTTCATTCGGGCGGGCGCGATTGAACGCGCGACAGCCTCTGCGAGGGCGACTAGGAGCGCTGCATATCCATGGCTCGCTCAGGGACTCGACATCTGGACTGTTCCAGCGATCGCGGCCGGCGGATCAATCCGAAACGCCCGGCCGTGGACAAACATGCTGGCGGCCGAGGTTGAAGCGCTCAAGAGCAACTACCGGCGTGCCGATGCGGCCGCGCTCGACTACTGCCTCCACACTGCGTACGAGGCCGCCGAGTTCGATCCCGCGCCGTTCGAGGCGATGCGGCGCAACCGCATGGCGGCGTGGCGGGCTCGGACGGCGGCGCTCCGGGTCGCCGTGCTGCGCGGCGACCGGGAGGGAGCCGCGGCGCACCTCGAGGTGATGGAGGAGCTCGCGGGGTCGTTGAACCCGGGGCACACCTGGGGGCTGCCGATCTTCCGAGCGGTCGCGATGGGGCTCGACGAGGCGACGCTGGGGCCGGAGGTGAGCCCTCCCGAGGTCGTGACGCTGGTCAACCTGCCGGCGGTCCTCGCCGCGATGGAGACGGTCGCAGCGGTCGGGAGCCAGCAGCAGGCGGCGGACTGGCTCCACTGGTGCGAGGCGTCTCTCCCGCCGGACGTCCTCTCGTCGCTGGAGTGGCCGGCTTCCGTCGAACGGCTGATGGGGCTCCTCCAGGCCCGCGCGGGTTACGAACGGGCCGGGCTCACCTCGATGGAACGAGGGCTGCGTCGCCTGCGTGCCGATGACGCCCCCGTGGAGCGCGCGGTATGCGAGGTGCAGCTGGCGGAGGTGCTGGCGCTCGGCTCGGTGGCGTCGCCACGTCGCTGGCCCGGACTCAGACGCGAAGGTACGACGGCCCTCAAGAGCTTCGGGGTGAACCACCTGCTGGTCGGATCGATCGCCGCCGACGCCATCGCGTGGGGACGCGTCGCCGCGGCCGAGCCGCGCCTCTCGCCCCGGGAGGTCGAAGTGCTCGCCCTCCTCGCACAGGGGCTCTCGTATCGGGAGGTCGGCGATCAGCTCGATATCGGGTGGCGCACTGCGCAGGCGCACGCACGCAATATCTACGCGAAGCTCGGTGTTGCGGGGAAATTACAGGCGGCTCGACGCGCGCTCGAACTCGGGATTATCTAGCTCGCTAGCAACCTCACAAAGCCATGCGTTATAGTTCGCGTGGTCGGCGACGATGAGGAAGCATCGAGATGAAGATCACTCGGCTCGCTCCGCGCGAGATTATCCTCGGCGCGGTTCGGCGGCCTGTCCTCCCGACTCACAGTAGCGAGGCATTCGGGCGCGCCACGGAACGGCAACCGGACCACGACCCTCGGCCCGATGACCGTCACCGCGACGACCCGTCCTAGGACGCATCTAGCTCGCAGTTCCCCGTGTCGCAGTTCCCCGCACCAGCCCCGCGACGTGGCGGGCGATCGCCAGGCTCGACGTGAGTCCCGGCGACTCGATGCCCCCGAGATGGACGTAGCCACGGTCCTCGAGCATCACGAAGTCCGCGAAGCCCTCCACCGCCCGCTTCGGGCGGTAGCCAACCTG